>NZ_JBVIJC010000004.1:308250-410512 GCF_055581605.1 Streptomyces sp. NPDC031418 | reverse complement strand
CTGCTCCCTTCCTCCCTTCCCCCCCCCCCCCCCCCCCCCCCTTTCCCCCCCCCCCCCCCCCCCCCCCCCCCCCCACGCGGATCCCGTCCACCTGCCCCGCAAGGTGAGCCGGGCGCGTCGCTGCGGATACCTTTGGGTCGTGCAGCCAGCAAGTGACACCCCCCAGCGACCGCCCGGGCGGCTCCACCGGGCCAGAGCCCTGTACCGGAACGTATCCAAGCGCAGGACCGCCTGGCTGCTGCTGAAGGACACCGTCAACTCCTGCATGGAGTACCGCATCCTGGGCCTGGCGGCCGAGGCCGCGTTCTTCACGCTGCTGTCGGTGCCGCCGCTGCTGCTCTGCCTCATCGGGCTGCTCGCGTACGTCGACACCTGGACCGGCGCCCACACCATCCGCAGTCTCGAGACCAACATCCTCGAGGCCTCGCGGACGGTCCTGTCGGACAAGGGCGTCAAGGAGATCACCCAGCCGATCCTGCACGACGTGATGAGGGGCGGCCGGCCCGACGTCATCTCCATCGGCTTCCTCTTCGCCCTGTGGTCCGGGTCCCGTGCGGTCAACGTCTTCATCGACACCATCACGGTCATGTACGGCCTCGACGGCGTCCGGGGCATCGTCAAGACCCGGATCATGGCCTTCCTGCTGTTCATCGTGGCGCTGCTGATCGGCTCGGTCGCGCTGCCGCTGATGGTGGCCGGGCCGGATGCGGTGGTGCGGGTGGTGCCCTGGTCGGCGACGGTGGTCCAGGTCCTGTACTGGCCGGTCGTCATCGTCCTGTCCATCGTCTTCCTGACCACCCTGTACCACGTGTCCGTGCCGGTCCGCTCACCGTGGATCGAGGACGTCCCCGGTGCCCTCGTCGCTCTCGCCATGTGGGTCCTCGGCAGCTTCCTGCTGCGGATCTACCTCACGAACACCATCGAGGGCGCCACCATCTACGGCTCCCTCGCCGCGTCCGTCGCCGTCCTGCTGTGGATCGGCGTGGCCGCCTTCGCCGTGCTGGTCGGAGCGGCCGTCAACGCCGCCATCGACCGGGTGTGGCCGGCCGCCGCCACGGCCACCGCCCGCGCGGCCAACGAGCGGATGCGCGAGGCTCAGGTCGCCGAGTACGTCGCCCGCGCCGCGGCGGCCCGGGAGAGCGACTCCGACGATCCCGACGACCCGGACGACCCCGACATGCCGTCGGAGTTCCCCGAGCGCTGGTCCCGCTTCCTGCCGCCGGAGGACGTGACGTCCCGCCTGCGCACGCATGTGAAGAGCCAGCACGTCCACAAGGGGCATGTGGGCAACGGGGTGAACGGGGTGAACGGGGTGAACGGCGTGAACGGCGTGAACGGGGTGAACGGAGGCAACGGGGGGAGCGAGGACACGGCGGGCCCGCAGAGGTAGGTCCGACTTCCGGTCCGACCCGTGGTCCGACCCGTGGTCCGACTTCTGGTCCCCGGGGAGCGCTCCACCAGGGGGTGGAGTGCCGGACGGAGATCGCGGACCTGGACCTCCACCTGGTTTCCACCCGGCTCTCCACCCCTGCTCCGATCCGCCGGACCCCGCCCCGCGCCTAGCGTTTTCCCAGGCCGGCACCGCCCGGCAGGGAATCCGCTGCGGAGCGAGGAGGACCCATGGCGCACCCCACGGGCAGCAGGACGGACGACAGGACAGGCCGCGTTGCGGACAGCACGACGGGCCGCACGCTGGACACCACGACGGGCCGTGCTCCGGACAGGACGGCGGGCCGTCCACCGGACAGCACGGCGGATGTGGCGATGGGGCACGCGCCGGATGACGCGGCGCGGCCACACCGGCCGCGTGCGCGGGGGAAACCGGGCGGGACGGCCCGCGGCCCCCTGCTCTCCCTCGCGGTCGACATCCTGCTGCCGCTCCTCGTCTACTACGCGGCCCGGTCCCTCGGCGCCGGCCAGGCACCGGCGCTGCTGCTGAGCGGCGCGCCTCCGGCTCTGCGCCTGCTGTCCGGTGCGGTGCGCCGGCGCCGGGTGGACGGCGTGGACCTGTTCTTCACCGTGCTGCTGGCTGCCGCCGCGCTGGCGTCCCTGCTGGGCGGGGGCACCCGGCTCCTCCTGTGCAAGGACGCGGCGCTGTCCCTGGTGGTGGGCGCCTGGGTCCTCGGCACCGGACTCACCCGGCGACCGCTGGCCTTCCAGCTGGGACAGAGACTGCACCGGGAACCGGCGGCCCTGGCGCGGGCAGGGTTCTGGCAGGACTCCGCGGAGTTCCGCCGGGGGCTGCGGGTCCTCACCCTGCTGTGGGGCACCGAGCAACTGCTCGACGGCGGCCTCGGCACGCTCGCCGCCCTCACCCTGCCCACCGACACGGTGCCGCTGCTCGTCCGGGCCCAGTCCCTGCTGCTGCTCGCCCTGACGGCACTGGCCAGCTTCGCCTACGCCCGCCGCTTCCGTACCCGCCACGGCATTCAGCTCTTCGGTGTCCCCTCCGGCGCGGCGGACCGACGTCAGCACAGGTCGAAGGGCGGCCGGGCCCCGGGGCTCAGCGGAAGGTGACCGGTCCGTTGGGTGTGTCCAGGGTGAAGGAGAGTCCGGCCGGGCCCGGGGTGAGCGACAGTCCGGTGCCGAGGGCCGCGAGCGGGCCGTGCACCTCCTCCGGGGCGGGCAGGGTGGCCGTGACCTCCAACGGCGGGGTGACCGGCAGGCCGGAGGCAGCGGGATGACGGGAGTCGCCCCAGTCGATGAGGAACGGCACCAGACCCGACGGGTGGCCCGCGGCGCCGTCGGTGAGCCGCCGGCGCAGCACGGTGCCGTCCGGGGTGCGGCGGCTCATCGGCCGGGCGGGGCCGGGGTCGTAGCCGCGCGCGCGGGCCGCTTCGATCGCCGCGTCGAGGTCCGGCGGGCTGATGGCCCAGGTGAGCGTGCGCGGCCCGGTCAGCCGGTCGACACCGAACGGCCGGGGTGCGGGCTGGTCCGGGTCCGGGCCGAGGATCTCCAGACAGCTGCGGCCCCCGAGCCCCACCAGATAGTTGCGCAGCTCGCCGAGTGACGTTTCTGCGGTGAAAGCGTTCCACCATTCAGGTGAGTAAAGCTTGTCTCAGTAGAAGGTCACATGAGTATCTAGAGATGCTCTTGGCTTGGTAAAGGGCGTCGAGACGCGGCGGGGCCCCCGCTCCGCGTCACCCACCCACAAAAGGAGCCGGACCTTGACTTACGGGAAGAAGCTGCGCGACCGGATCGCCGGGCCCGGGACCACCCCGCTGATCGGCGTGTACGACATGTACTCGGCGTCGATCGCGGCCAAGCACTACGACGGCATGTTCGTCTCGGGCTTCGGTTTCGCCGCCTCGTACTACGGCCTGCCGGACATCGGATTCATCGCCTGGCCCGACATGGTGGCCTTCGTCCAGCGGCTGCGGGGCGCGTTCCCGCACCACCACCTGCTGGTCGACATCGACGACGGGTACGTCGACCCGGAGGTCGCCTGTCATGTCGTCGAGGGGCTGGAGCGCATCGGCGCGTCCGGCGTGATCCTCGAGGACCAGAAGCGGCCGCGCCGCTGCGGTCACGCCGACGGCAAGCAGGTGCTGCCGCTCGAGGAGTACCTGGAGAAGCTGCACCAGGTGCTGGAGACCCGCCGTGATCTCGTCGTGGTCGCCCGTACCGACGCCACCGACGAGCGGGACATCCTGCACCGCGCGGAGCGGCTGGCCGCCACCGACGCGGACGTCGTCCTGGTCGACGGTGTGCGCAGCGTCGAGTGGATCAAGCGCATCCGTGAGGTGGTCGGCAGCAAGCCGCTGCTGTTCAACCAGATCGCCGGCGGCAAGTCGCCCCGGCTGTCCCTGGGCGAGCTGTCCGAACTCGGCGTCGACGTCGCGATCTACAGCACCCCGTGCCTGTTCGCCGCGCACCAGGCGATGGACTCCGCGCTCTCGTCCCTCAAGGAGGCCGACGGGCGGCTGCCGGAGGTCGACCCGGCGAGCGGGGTCGGCGTGCGGGCGTCCACCAGCCTGCTGGAGCGCAACATCGCCCGCGAGCGGCTCATCCCCGAGGGTGTGGGCGTGTGACCGGCGCCCTGCCCCGGCTCGGGGTGGCGACCGCCGTGGCCGCCGCGCTCCTCGGCGCCGGCGCCGGTCCCGTGGCCGCATCCGACAGTCTGATCACCGTGATCGACAACTCGCACGCCGACTCCTGGCTGGAAGTGGACCGTGCGGCCAACGTCCAGACCGGCAGCGGCACCGCGGGCAGCGACCACGACGGCAGCGCCGTGGACGTGGTCGAGGCCATCGTCGGGGCCGCGCACCGGCACGGCGTCGCGGACTGACCCGGCCCACCGGCCCCACTCGCGGACAACGGCGGCCGGGCACCTCCCGATCGGGGTGCCCGGCCGCCGTCCGTCCGGCCCCGGAAGGGGGCCGCGTCTCAGTCCTCGCCGAGGTCGGGCCGGCCGTTCTCGTCGAGCTCGACGTCCTCCTTCGGGTCGTGCTCGTCGGCGGCCGTCAGCACGGTGGCGCGGTGCTGTCCGGGGGCGAGGGTGCGAGAGGCGGCGTGCGCCGTGCCGTAGGCGGCGACCAGGGCGATGGAAGCCACGGCGAGGGCGGCCGCGGAACGCGTGGTGAGGTTCATACCCGGGCAAACGGGTATGCGCCGGGCAAAGTCACCACGGTACGGCCGAACGGGCGGGCGGAGTGCGCCGGTTGCCGGGGCGGAACCCGTTCTACAGGACGGCGACCGTCTGCGCGTCGGCGTACCGGAACCCGTCGTTGTCGAAGTAGAAGACGGTGACCTTGACCTTGTCCCCCTTGGCGAAGTGCGAGCCCACCGCCGGGCGCAGGTTCACCAGTGCGACATGGTTGTTGTAGTCGCAGATCAGGTGGTCCTTCTTGATGGTGCCCGCGGCGATGGACTGGTCGTGGGCGCTGTGGTTGAGCGTCGTCGCGTTGCCGACGAGCTCGTGGTCCATGCCGACGTCGCAGGAGTACGTGACCTTCACCTGGATGCCGGGGGTGTGCAGGGACACCTTGTCGATGGCCAGCAGGTTGGCCTTGGCCGCCGCGGACGGCGCGGTCGCCAGCGCGCCGGCGCCGATCAGTAGAGCGGTGACCGCGGTTCCGGCGACACGTCGGCGGAGACGGGATGACGTCATCTCGGTACTTTCCTTCCCCCTTGCGCGGTCGCCCTTGGTCGATGTGTGGAGAATTCTCCAACTAGGCGGGCAACTGCGACTGTTGGTCAATTCGACCTGAATGTTATGTGCTCGTGGAGTGATTCAGGGGCTCGACGGACGACGGTGTCCCGTGAGGAATGCCGCACCCCGCCGGATGAACCACTCCCGGCCCGACACCGTCAGCGCACCGGGCGGACCGGGAGCGCCTGCACGCTGTTGCCGATGAAACTGCGCTGGCGGGGGAGTTCGGCCTCCGGCACGGCCAGGTCGAGGTCGGGGAAGCGGGTGAAGAGCGCTTCCAGGGCGATCGTGACCTCCAGTCGGGCGAGCGGGGCGCCCACGCAGTAGTGCGCGCCGTGGCCGAAGGAGAGGTGCCGGGCCGCGCCGCGCCGGGTGACGTCGAAGCGGTCGGCGTCCGGGCCGTGGAATGCCTCGTCCCGCCCGGCGGCGGTGTAGCCGGCCAGCACCGGGGTGCCCCGCAGGATGACGGTGTCGCCGAGGGCCAGGTCGCGGGTGGGGTAGCGGAAGGGGAACCAGCTGACCGGGCCGTCCCAGCGCAGCGTCTCGTCCACCACGTCCGACCAGGTGGCTCTGCCGTCCAGGACCAGCGCCAGCTGGTCCCGGTGGGTGCACAGCGCCCGGACCGCGTTGCTGATCAGGTTGAGGGCGGTCTCGTGGCCGGCGACCAGCATCAGGCGCATGGTGCCGATGAGGTCGGCCTCGCTGAGCCGGTCGCCGCCGTCCTCGCGGGCGGCTATCAGGGCGCTGGTCAGGTCGTCGCCGGGGGCGGCCCGGCGGGCGGCCGCGATCGTGCCGAGCAGCTCCGTCAGCTCGCGTACGGCGGCCATCACCTCCGCCGGGGTGGCGTCCGTGGCGATGACCATCGTGTAGGTGAGGTCGTGCAGCCGGGCGCGGTGCTCGGGGTCCACGCCGAGCAGCTCGCAGATGACGCTCAGCGGGAGCGGGAGGGCGACATGGGTGCGCAGGTCCGCGATGCCGTCCGGGTCCTCGGCGGCGGCCCGGGCGAGGTCGTCGAGAAGGCCGGCGGTCAGCTCCTCGATGCGCGGCCGCAACCGCTCCACCTGGCGGGCGGTGAAGGCGTTCCCGACGAGGGAGCGCAGCCGGCGGTGGTCGGCGCCGTCGGCGGTGTGCATGCCCCGGGCGTCGGCGAAGACCCGCAGCGGCCAGTCCGCGGGGATCGTGCCGTCGTGCAGGGCCGGGCAGTGGCGGGCGTCCTTGGCCACGTCGGGGTGGGAGAGGAACTCCTTGAGCGCGTCGTGCCCCAGTACGACCGCCGCGGGCACCCCGCCGGGCAGTACGACATCCGCGACGGGCCCCCGGGCCCGCAGCTCGGCGTTCAGGGCGTGCGGGCAGCCGCCGGCGGGATCGACGACATGGGCGGACGCGGGCGCGGGGAGGTGGGAGGACAAGCCGGGACTCCTGACGGTATGACGGATACCGGCCAACAGTGCGGTGTCGAGAGCCGCTTGTACAGCCCACCCGGCGGACACGTCGGCCGGGGCCCGCCTGGGCGAGCTTCGGCCGGGGGACACCCTCGGCCGGGGCGCTCGCACCGGCCCGCCCGCGGACACTTCGGCCGGGGCCTGCGCGTGCAAGCTCGTCCGGCGGACACTCCGCCTCGGCCGGAGGTGCTCGTACCAGCCGGCCAGGCGGAACACCTCGGCCGGGACCACCCGTCCAAGCCCGCCCGGCGGACACGTCGGCCGGGGCCCGCCTGGGCGAGCTTCGGCCGGGGGACACCCTCGGCCGGGGCGCTCGCACCAGCCCGCCCGCGGACACGTCGGCCGGGACCACCCGTCCAAGCCCACCCGGCGGACACGTCGGCCGGGGCCCCGCCTGGGCGAGCTTCGGCCGGGGGACACTCTCGGGCGGGGCGCTCGCACCGGCCCGCCCGCGGACACTTCGGCCGGGGCCTGCGCGTGCAAGCTCGTCCGGCGGACATTCCGCCTCGGCCGGAGGTGCTCGTACCAGCCGGCCAGGCGGAACACCTCGGCCGGGACCACCCGTCCAAGCCCGCCCGGCAGGACACCTCAGGCGACGCCCGCCCGTACAAGCCCACTCACCGGCGCCCCGGCCCAGTGGGACACCTCGGCCGGAAGCCGGTGCGCCCTCCTTCTGCCGTACCTCAGAGGCGGAGTGTTCCCGGGAAGGCGCCGTGGCTGATGCCCGGGGCGGTGAGCGCCAGCCAGCCGTGGCCGCGTACCTCGGTGTCCGGGCCGACCTCGCCCGGGTCGACCGAGAGGTACCGGCAGGCCGAGCGGGCGCCCGTGGTGCCCGCGTTGGACGGTACCTCGTCGTACTCGGGGTCGTACTCCGGGTCGTCGACCGCGAGGGTCTCCCACGGCAGCGGGTCGCCCTCCCACTCGGGGTCGCTCTCGGCGGCGTACCGGCGGATCATCCGGCCGTCCTCGGCGACCATCCACACGTCGGCGCCGCCGGCGTCGTCGAGGAAGAACAACTGGGCGTGGCCGCAGCGGGCGCTGACCGACTCGACCGTCTCGATCAGACCGTCCCAGGCGTCGCCGACCAGCAGGTCGAAGGGGCCGAAGACCAGGCGCCAGCCGTTCAGCTCGGGGGTGACGAAGACCCGCCCCACGGCCTGCCCGGCGCCGTCCTGCCCGGGTGCCCGGATGTGCCGGCCCTCCGCCGCCTCGACGCCGGCGGCGACCGTCACGGGCCGCCGGTCGTGCAGGCCCAGCGCCTCGAAGAGGCCCTCGTACGACGCCCCGGGCACCGCCAGCCACCAGCCGCTGAGGGTCGACGACGGGAGCCTCGGGGTCTCGTGCGGGATCTTGACCCGGATCAGCCGCTCGATCGCCGCGCGGTCGCGGTCGTCGAGGGCGTCGGCGCCGCCGCCCGCCACCAGCGCCACCATCGCGCCCCGCCGGGTCCTCGGGCTCTCGGCCGGGTCGCGGCGCAGGGCGCGCAGCCGCGGCCGGAAGGAGTCGTGCAGCGCTCGGGCGTAGTCGGACGCCCGGTAGGGGGCGACGCGGTCGCGGGCGTAGCTGGCCACCAGGGCCCGCAGTCCGGCCTCGGAGTCCGTCCGCAGCCTGAAGAGCCCCTGGAAGCCATGGCCCGACGTGCGGTAGTCCGGATCGGCCGCCAGGGCCGCGTACTGATCGGCGGAGCGCTCGTCGAACACCCCGAGGAGACGGCCCGCCTGCCAGTCCGGCACCTCCTTCCGGCGCCAGGCGGCCACCAGGGGCTCGAAGGCCGGCGGCCCCATGTGCTGCAACGCCCGCATGACCGGTTGCAGTCTGGCGGTCGACTTGACAGCGGCCACGCCCCGCAGCAGCGCGGGCACCACGGTGTCGGCCTGCTCGGCCAGCAGTGCGGCGGCGGCCTCCGCGCGTGCGGAGTCGCCGCTCTCCAGGTCCTCAAGAAGGGATTCGATCTTCATACGACAGCACGGTAGCCAGTGTCGGGTACGGCCCCGGCGGCGCGGCTCACTTCAGGGCGCCCAGCGTCACCCCGGTCCGCCAGTACCGGCGCATCGCGACCATCATCACCGCCATCGGCACGATCGACAGCAGCGCTCCGGTGAGGACCAGGCTGGTCAGGTCCACCCCCGACTCCAGGCGTTTGCCGGTCCAGTTGTACAGGCCGAGGGCGAGCGTCCAGTTCTTCTCGCCGCGCAGCACGGTCAGCGGCAGGAAGAAGGCGTTCCAGGTGTTGACGAAGGCGAGCAGGAACACCGTCGCGCCACCCGTGGTCATCATCCGCAGCACGATCGTGCAGAAGATCCGCACCTCGCCGGCGCCGTCGATCCGGGCCGCCTCCAGCAGTTCGTACGGAATGGTGGACTCCGTGTACACCTTCGCGAGATACACGCTGAACGGGTTGATCAGGCACGGGATCAGCATCGCCCACACCGTGTCCACCAGCCCGATGCGCGAGAACAGCAGATACAGGGGGAGCGTGAGCAGGGCGATCGGCACCAGGAAGGAGCCCACCACACACGCGAACACCACACTCCGGCCGGGGAAGTCGAAGCGCGCCAGGCCGTAGCCGGTGGCCAGCGCGATGAGCGTGCCGCCGGCCGAGCCGGCACCGGCGTACAGCAGCGAGTTGGCGGTCCAGCGCAGGAAGATGCCGTGCTCGTAGGTGAACAGCTGCCGCAGATTGGCCGCCAGGTGCATCCCGGAGAACCACAGGCCGTTGCTCTGGTACAGCCCTGTGCGGTCCTTGGTCGCCGCGATGATCAGCCACCACACCGGAAACAGGCTGTAGGCGCTCGCCAGCACCAGCCCCGCCAGCAGGAACCGCTGCCCGCCACGGCTGCGGGCGGCCGGGTCCGGGCGGGTCAGCCGCCGTACCGGACGGGTCCGGCCGCGCTCTTCGGTGAGGGTCATCGGTCGGCCTCCCTCGAGGTGAGCCGGTAGAAGGCGAAGGAGGCGACCCCGAGGACGAGCGCCAGCAGCACCGAAAGGGCCGCCGCGTAGTGGTAGTTGCCCGCGTTGAACGCCTGGTTGTAGATCACCATGATCGGGGTGAAGCCGTCCCCGACCGTCTGCGGAGTGACGTTCCGGAACAGCGCCGGCTCATTGAAGATCTGGAGCATCTGGATGATCGACAGCATGCCGGTGAGCACCAGTGCCCCACGGACGTACGGCACCTTGACGCTCCGGGCGATCCGCAGCTCGGAGGCGCCGTCCAGCCGGGCCGCCTCGAACAGCTCGCGCGGCACCCCTTGCAGCGCCGAGTAGATGATCACCATGTTGTAGCCGATGCCGTGCCAGGTCAGCAGGTTGCCGATGGACGGCCACACCATCGACGGCGCGAAGAAGTTCCAGGACAGACCGAACACCCGGCCCAGCGGGGTGAGCGGGCCGACGTCGGGGCTGTACAGGTTGATCCAGACGACGGCCGCGACCACCCCCGGGATCATGTACGGCACCAGCAGCAGGATCCGGAACCGGCCCGCCACCCGGGTGGCCGCCGCGTCCAGCAGCAGCGCCAGCACCAGGCTGATCAGCAGCATCACCGGGATCTGCACACAGGCGAACAGCACCACCCGCCCCACCGCGTGCAGGAACGCCGGATCGCTCAGGCCCTGGCGGTAGTTGGCCAGGCCCGAGAACCGCACGGTGGCGCCGCCGAGTCCGAGCCCGGACTGGTGCTCCCGGAAGAGCGACTGGTGGACGGCGTACCCGATCGGGACCAGATACAGGAAGACGAAGCCGAGCTGGAACGGCACCGTGAACGCGGCGCCCTTCCAGCGCTGGGAGCGCACCATCGGGCCTTCAGCCCTTGACGCTGATGCCGCGCGACGTCAGGTCCGCGACCGTCCACCGCTGCATGTGCGCCAGCAGGTCGGTGACCTTCTGCCGCCCGCTGACCACCTTCGCCCAGCCGCTCTGCAACTCGGTGAACATGGCGGTCCAGTCCGGGCCGAAGGTCCAGTCCGTGGTGACCGTCTTCAGGCTGTCGGTCACCACCGTCTTCGCCGGGGCGTAGTTCCTGCCGAGCAGCTTGGCCGAGATCGCCTCGCCCACGTAGGCGCCGCTGTCCTTCAGCGCGGGCATCACCCCGTTGCCGGTGACCGGGCTCGCCATCGTCCTCACCGCGCCCGGGTCCGTGGACATCCACAGCGCGGCCTCCGCGGCCTGGCGGGTGTGCTCGCACTGCTTGGTCACCAGGGTGACGCTGCCGGTCAGGTTGGTGCCGGAGGGCGTCCTGGCGGCCTCACCGGGGTACGTCGGCCATGGCGCGAGCGCCCACTTCCCGAAGGACTTGGTGAAGTTCTGCACCATGCCGGCCATCTGCCAGGTGGAGATCTGCCGGGTCGCGGTGCCGCCGTCGTCGTAGGTGCGCTGCACGGCCGCGTAGTCCGCGAACGACAGCGTGGAGTCGAGGCCGTTGTCGATGATCTCCTGGATCACCGCGGCCGCCTTCAGGGTGCCCGGGCCCTGGAAGTCCACCTTCCAGGAGTCGCCGTCGATCGCGTACCAGTGCGCGCCGGCCTGCATGGCGAGCACCTCCAGCGTGCTGGGGTCCTCACCGGCGTAGTTGGTGATCTTTATGCCGTGCTTCTTCAGCACCTTGCCGGCCGAGATGAAGTCGTCCCAGGTGGCGGGCGGCTTCAGCCCGTACCTGGCGAAGAGGTCGGCGCGGTAGACGGTGAAGGCGGGCGCCGAGCTGGTCGGTACGCCGTACAGCTTCCCCTGCACCTGCGCGGTGGACCAGGAACCGGGGTTGAACCTGTCCTTGGCGGTCCGGACGTACGGGGTGATGTCGGCGAGGGCGCCCTGCGAGACCCAGCTGGTCACGTACTCGGCGGTGTTCTGCACCAGGCAGGGCGCGTTGCCCGCCTTGACCGCGTTGGTCAGCTGCTTCTGCATGGTCAGCTGGTCGGTGACCTTGGTGTACTCCAGCTTGACGTCCTTGTGCGAGGCGTTGAAGGCCTTGACGACGGCGTCCTGCCCGTTGGCCCAGCCCCAGAAGGGCAGCGTGACCGGGCCGGCCGAGGCGGTGTCGCCCCCGGAGCCCGAGCCGCCGCAGGCGGTGAGCAGACCGGTGAGCACGAGACCCGTGAGGGCGGCGTGGGCGAACTTTCTCCGTGGGCTGGTGAAGTTCATCTGACCGGGTTCCTTCGGGATGTAGGCGTCTCGGACGGGAGGGGGCGTCGGCTGCGCGCGGGCCGGGATGGGCGGCCGGAGGTCATCGGCTCGGAAGGTCCGGGACCGGCCAGGCGGAGGCCGTCGTCCAAGCGGAAGCTGTAGTAAGCGTTTGCTGAGAAAGTAGGCGAGCTGACGAGCGGCGAGCAAGAGGCGTGCGGGAATTCGCTCCAACCAGCGGTCGGCCACCGGCCGGGGGGTGGGTAACCGCTGAGGAAAACGTTTACGAAAGAGCGCTGCCCGGACTCGACCTCAGCGACCCGGCGCGGGGGCAGGCGGCCGCACGGAGTCGCGTACGACGACATGGGTGCCCAGCACCAGATGCTCGCCGTCGGCGCCCCTGCGGCGGCCCGCACCGCCCTCGCGCCGGTCGGCCACCGCGCGCAGGGCGACCCGGCCCATCTCCTCGTAGGGCACATGCACGGTGGAGAGCTGGGGGGTCAGCTGGGAGGCGAGCGGGATGTCGTCGTAGCCGACGATCGACACGTCCTCCGGCACCCGCTTCCCGGCCGCGCGCAGGGCCTGCATGGCGCCCGCCGCGACCACGTCCGTGCCGGCCAGCACGGCGGTGAACTCCAGCCCCTCGCGCAGGCTCTGCCCGACGGCCCGGTACCCGTGCTCGTCGTCGTACGGGCCGTGTCTCACCATGCCCGGGTCGAAGGGCACGCCGTACGCCTCGAAGGCCCGCCGCGCGCCGCGCAACCTGCCCTGCGCCGTGGTCAGTTCGGCGGGACCGGGCAGCACCAGGACCCGGCGGTGCCCGGCCGACAGCAGATGGCTGGCCATCGCGTAGGCGCCGCCCTCGTTGTCGTAGTCGACCGTGGTGGCCGGCACGTCGCCCTCCAGGGGCGGCCTGCCCACCAGGACCAGATGGGAGCCGGCCGCGTCGAGGGAGCGGGCGAAGCGGGCCATGCGCAGCTGGTACTCGTCGTAGTCGTAGGCGCCGCCGAGCAGCACCACGGCGGCGACGCCCTGCTGGCGCATGAGGTTGACCAGCGCGAGTTCTCGCTCGGGGTCGTCACCGGTGGTGCCCACCAGGGAGAGCCACCCGCGCAGCGCGGCGGCGCCCTCGACGCCCTTGGCGACATGGGCGAAGGCGGCACCGGTGATGTTGTTGATGAGGATGGCCACGGTGGGGGTGCCGCCGCCGGCCAGCGAGCGGGCGTGGGCGTTGGTGACGTAGTCCAGGTCGCGTACGACCCTCATCACCCGGCGGCGCAGGTCCTCCGAGACCGGGTAGTTGCCGGACAGCACGCGGGACACGCTCGCGACGGAGACGCCCGCTCGCTCGGCCACATCGCGGATGGTGGCCCGTCCGGCCTCGCTCACCGCCTTGCGCTGACCCACCCTTGCGGCTCCTTCGCGTGAGTGACCCGGTCACCCGCGGGCCGAGGGCCACTTTGGTGCGGGTTGCGGAAACCGTATCCGATGCCGACTGCGGGGCGGCCTGCCCTGTGGACAAGCGCCGAGGGGGACCCTCGCCGGCCGGTGTCGGCGTCGGCCGGGGTGCGGCGGGCGTGGACTTCCATGCGTGTGGCTCGTGTTGCCGCCGGCCGAGGGCCGCCGGGCGCCCTCATGCGACCCGCGTCAGGTCGGAGTGCCGTACCTCGTGGGCCAAGGGCTGCCCCGCGGCCAGCCGTTCCAGTTCCTCGACGACGATGCGCCCGAGCCGCTCCAGCTCGTTGCCCAGCGAGCCCGCGATGTGCGGGGTGAGAAACACGTTGGGCAGCCGGTACAGCGGGGACTGCGCGGGCAGCGGCTCGGGCTCGGTCACGTCGAGGATCGCGTGCAGCCGCCCCGACACCAGCTCCCCGGTGAGCGCGTCCGGGTCGACCAGGGCGCCCCGGGAGGTGTTGATCAGCACGCCTCCGTCCCGGATGAGGGCGAGCCGGCCGGCGTCGAGCATGCGGTAGGTCTCGGGGAGGTCGGGGGCGTGCAGGGTCACGATGTCGCTGCGCCGCAACAGGTCGTCCAGCGGCAGCAGTTCGGCACCGAGGGCGGCGGCCTCGGCGGGGCTCGCGTACGGGTCGTGCAGCAGGACCGTGAAGTCGAACGGCCGCAGCAGCTCCAGCAGTCTGCGGCCCACCCGGGAGGCGCCGATGACCCCGACGCGACGGCCGACGTTTCCGGTGGCCGCGGTCTCGGCGTGGGCGGGGTGGGCGTGCGTGGCGCGGAACCGCTCGCGGTGCGTGAAGGCGTCCTTGCCGGCGAGCAGGATCATGGCGAGCGTGTACTCCGCGACGGGCACCGCGTTGCCGGTCGCCGCGCTGGACACGGCGACCCCGGCCTTCCACAGCGCCTCGCCGACCAGCGAGCGGACCGAGCCCGCGGCGTGCAGGACGGTGCGCAGGCCGGGCGCGACGGCCAGCACGTCCGCGTCCAGGCCGGGGCAGCCCCAGCCGGTGATCAGCACCTCGGCACCGGCGAGGGCGGCCCGGGCGGCCGGGTCGGCGAAGTCCCGTACGACCAGGGCCGGATCGAGGTCGCAGGTCTGCCGCAGCCGGGCCATGAGCGGTGGCGGGAAGAGCAGGGGGAGGTGCACCGGATCCATCGCGAACACGGCCCTCGGCGGCTGGCGGCTGGGCATGGCTCTCCTGGGATGGGAGTGGATGAGAGGGGGCGATGCCAGAAACCTTTTCAGAAAGCGGCTTCTACCGTAGATCTGGCGGGAAGCGCCGGTCAATGACCCGGCCGGGTGGGGGTGCGGCTTGGGGCGCCGTCCCTGGGACCTGCTCAAGCGAGGACTTCACTGTTCTCCAAAGTTCGCCGGGCCTCTTGACGTGCCGTGTGGCGGGAAGGAAGCTCCCTGCACTGCCAATAGCAAGCGGTTGCTGAAACATCGCACCCACCGCGTCCCTCATCTGCTCACCGCCCGCAAGGAGTCAGCACATGAACCCGCCGGACGCCTCATGACCATTCCTGCACCCAGCCGCCGCCGCTTCCTCGGCGGTACGGCGGCCCTGCTGCTGGCGTCGGGCGCGAGCGGACTGTCGACGCCGGGCACCGCGCGGGCGGCCGGCGCCCCCGGCGCCAGGACCTTCGCCCACCCCGGCCTGCTGCACACCGCCGCCGATCTCGCCCGTATGAAGGCGGCCGTCGACGCGCGGCAGTCACCCCAGTACGACGGCTTCCTCGCCCTCGCCGCCCACCCTCGGTCGCAGAGCGGCTACACCGTCCAGAACACCGGCCAGATCACCTCCTGGGGCCGCGGCCCCGCCAACTTCCAGAACGAGGCCGTCGCCGACTCCGCGGCCGCCTACCAGAACGCCCTGCTGTGGGCCGTCACCGGCGACCGCGCCCACGCCGACAAGGCCCGTGACATCCTCGACGCCTGGTCCGCCTCCCTCACCAAGGTCACCGGCGCCGACGGACCGCTCGGCGCCGGCCTCCAGGCCTTCAAGCTCGCCAACGCCGCCGAACTGCTGCGGCACACCGGCTACGACGGCTGGACGGACGCCGCCGTCGCCCGCTGCGAGCGGTCCTTCCTCGACGTCTGGTATCCCGCCGTCTCCGGCTACATGCTCTACGCCAACGGCAACTGGGACCTGACGGCCATTCAGACGATCCTGGCCATCGGCGTGTTCTGCGAGGAGCGCACGCTCTTCGAGGACGCCCTGCGCTACGCCGCCGCGGGCGCCGGCAACGGCAGCATCCGGCACCGCGTCGTCACCGACGCCGGCCAGGGCCAGGAGAGCGGCCGCGACCAGGGCCACGAACAGCTCGCGGTCGGGCTGACCGGCGACATCGCCCAGGTCGCCTGGAACCAGGGCGTCGACCTGTGGGGGTACGACGACCACCGCATCCTCGCGGGTGCCGAGTACGACGCCCGCTACAACCTCGGCGCCGACGTCCCCTTCACCCCCGACCTCGACCGCACCGGCAAGTACCTCAAGACCGCCGTCTCCGGCAAGGGCCGCGGCACCCTGCCCCCGGTCTACGAGATGTACTACGCCCACTACGCCGGCGTACGCGGCCTCGACACCCCCTGGACCAGGGCCGCCGTCTTCCGCGGCACCGGCGGCGCACGCGTCGTCGAGGGCGGCAGCGACGACCTGCCCGGCTGGGGCACCCTCGCCTACGCCGGCGCCCGGGCCCTGGGCCCCGCCGTCCCCACCGCCCCGGCCGGCGTCACCGCGACCGGCGACGGCACGGCCGTCACCGTGACCTGGCTGCCGTCGGCGGGGGCGCGGACGTACACCGTCCGGCGGGCCACCCGCCCCGAGGGCCCGTACGAGGAGATCGCCACCGGCCTCGGGCAACCGTTCCACACCGACCGCGGGACCCGTCCGGGCCGCACCTACTCCTACACGGTCAGCGCCGTGAACTCCCTCGGCACCAGCGGTGAGTCGGCCCTCGCCGCGGCCGCCGCCGGGCTGCCCGGGCCCTGGCGGACCCAGGACCTCGGAGCCGTACGGATCCCGGGAACCGCTGCCTTCGACGGGGAGCGGTTCCTGCTGGAGGCGTCCGGCACCGCGCACACCGGCCGCCTCGTCCATCTCCCGCTGCCCGGCGACGGCACCGTCACCGCGCGGATCGTATGGCCGCTCAGCTCCCAGTACTCCAGGACCGGCGTCACCCTGCGCGCCTCCCTCGACGCGGACGCGGCGCACGCCGCCATGCTGATCCAGGGCCTGCCGCTGCACACCTGGAGCGGCGTGTGGAGCGTACGGCCCAGCACGGGAGCGGCCGTCTCGGGCACCGGCAGCACACCGGTACCCCCCACCCAACAACAGGCGATCACGGTGAACGCCGGCTTCCCGCTCTCCGACCTCGGCGAACTGCCCGAGTCGGCCACCCCGCTCCAGGCCCCCCATGTCGAGGGCGCCGGCGACGGCTACCGGCTGCGGACCCCGTACTGGGTACGGATCAGCCGTCGCGGCGACCGGTGCACCGGGGCGATCTCACCGGACGGCGTCCGCTGGACCGAGGTGGGGTCGACGGTCTGCGACCTGCCGCACACCGCGTACGCGGGCCTGATCCTCACCTCCTGCCTCGGCGTCGACGCGGACTACGCCGAGACCGGCACCGGCGCCTTCGACAACGTCAGCGTGACCACCGCCTCCGGCGACCTGTGGACCCCGCCCCGCCCCGCCCGCACCGCCGCCGGCCTGACCGCGGCCACCGGCGCCGACGCCGTCGAACTGGCCTGGACCGACCCGGACCCCGGCGCCCGCTACACGGTGCTGCGCGCCACCGACGCCGAGGGCCCCTACCTCACCCTGACCACCGGCATCGGCCCGGTCGGCACCGGCAGCCGCATCCGGCACACCGACGCCACCGGCACACCCGGTACCAGGTACCACTACGCCGTGGCAAAGACCGGCGGCGGCGGACGCGGGCCGCTGTCGGCATCTGCCGCCGCCACCATGCCGACCCCGTCCGTCCCCGAACTCCCGGCCGGGACCGCCGCGTTCGCCAGCCAGGGGGACCCCTTCCAGCTGTGCCTGCGGGCCACCCACGAACCCGTGCGGTTCACCGCCGACGGGCTCCCCGACGGCCTGCGTCTCGACCGGCGCACCGGCCTGATCTCCGGCACCCCCACCACCACCGGCGTCCGCACGGTCACCCTCACCGCGGGCAACGCCTCCGGCACCGGCACCGGCACGCTCACCTTCACCGTCGGCACACCCCCGCCCGCCCCCTGGACCTACGGCGACCTCGGCGACCCGGTCCTGGACGACCGGGCCTTCGGAACCCTCGGGGTGGTCGCGATCCGCACCCCGGGCAGCACCGCCGTCGAGGACGGGACCTTCGTGGTGCGCGGCGCCGGGGCCGGCCTCGACGTCAACCACCAGGCGATGACCGGCCAGTTCGTACGGCAGCCGGTCACCGGCGACTGTGTGCTCACCGCCCGGCTGGTCTCCCGCACCGGGGCCGGCGCCGACCGGGCCGGGCTGCTCATGACCAAGTCCCTGTCGCCGTTCGACCAGGCCGCCGGAGCGATCGTCACCGGTGGCACCGGCGCCCAGCTCATGCTGCGCCCCACCGTCGCCGGCGCCTCCGCCTTCACCGGCGCCACTGCCGTCCAACTTCCCCTGCTGCTGCGGCTGAAGCGCACCGGGACCGCCTTCGCCGCGGCCGTCTCCACCGATGACGGCGCCACCTGGACCCCGCTCGCCACCGGCGAGATCCCGGGCTTCGGCGACGCCCCCTACCACGTGGGCCTGGTGGTCTGCTCCGGCGACCCGTCGGCCCTCGGCACCGCGCACTTCGACCAGGTGAGCGTCACGCCCGCCTGACCTCCCCCCACGAGGAGAAACCCATCTGGCCTCCCCCCACGAGGAGAACCCCGTCTGGCCTCCCCCCACGAGGAGAACATCGCGATGAACCGCCGCGAAGAACACCACCCCCACCCCCACACCGGCGCGCCGAGCCGCCGCGGTCTGCTGCGGACCGCCACCGGTCTCGCCGCCGCTCTCGCCGTCGGCTCCGCGTCCGCCGCCCCCAGGGCGGACGCGGCACCTGCGGCCTTCACCCACCCCGGGATGCTCCACAACGCGGGTGACATCAACCGCGCCAAGATCCGCGTCGCGGCCGGCGACGAACCCTGGCTCTCCGGCTGGCACCGGCTGACCGCCAACGACCACGCCCAGTCCACCTGGACCCCCAACCCCCAGGCCACCATCGTCCGGGGCGGCACCGGCGAGAACTACGGCATCCTCTTCCACGACATCGCCGCCGCCTACCAGAACGCCCTGCGCTGGAACATCGCCGGCACCGCCGCCCACGGCGACTGCGCCGCACGCATCCTCAACGCCTGGGCGTCCACCCTCACCACCATCACCGGCAACTCCGACCGCTTCCTCGCCGCGGGCATCTACGGCTGGCAGTTCGCCAACGCCGCCGAGCTGATGCGCGGCTACCCGGGCTTCGACCTGCGCGCCTTCCAGGAGATGATGACGGGCGTCTTCCACCCGCTGAACAACCAGTTCCTGACCCGCCACAACGACGCCTGTGTCACCCACTACTGGGCCAACTGGGACCTGTGCACCATGGCCTCGGTCATGGCCATCGGCATCCTCACCGACGACACCGCCACGTACGACCAGGCCGTCACGTACTTCAAGAAGGGCGCCGGCAACGGCTCCATCGGACACGCCGTGCCCTACCTCCACACCGACGCGGACGGCCACGAACTCGGCCAGTGGCAGGAGTCCGGCCGTGACCAGGGGCACACCCTGATGGGCATGGGCCAGATGGGCGCCCTGTGCGAGATGGCCTGGAACCAGGGCGACGACCTGTACTCCTACGACGGCCGCCGCTTCATGAAGGCCGCCCAGTACGTCGCCAAGTACAACCTCGGCGAGGACGTCCCCTTCACCACCTACACCTGGGGCAGCGGCCAGGACTGCGCCGAGCAGTCCCAGACCGTCATCTCCGACGAGTCCCGGGGCCAGCTCCGCCCGGTGTGGGCCATGCTCCACTACCACTACAACCGGCGCCTCCACCTCGACGACCCGTACATCGCCCGGATGAGCGACTCCGTCGCGCCCGAGGGCGGCGGCGGGGACTACGGCTCCACCTCCGGCGGCTACGACCAGCTCGGCTTCGGCACGCTGATGTACGCCAAGTAGCCGCGGGTACGCCGAACGGCCCAGCGACCGGCCCCAGCACCGGAATACATCCGCGCAGTGTGGTGCTCTGATGTGTACAGGGCACACGCGTCGCCGAGCGCGGTGCGACAGTCCGGCGAAGGGCTGGTGGCGATGACGGCAGACCAGACAGGCCCCGTGGTCAGAACCCCCCACGGGGCCGTACGCGGCCGGTACGAGCGGGGTGTCGCGGTGTTCCGGGGCATCCCGTACGCCGCCCCGCCCTTCGGCCCCCGGCGGTTCCGCCCGCCCCAGCCACCCGACCCCTGGGAGGGGGTCCGGGACGCGGCCGCCTTCGGTCCGACTGCGCCGAAACCGCCGTACTCCGAGGTGTTCGCCCATTACCTGTCCGATCCGGTGATCCCCGGTGACGACTGTCTCAACCTCAACGTCTGGACCCCCGACCCGGACCCCGGCGCCCGCCTCCCGGTCCTGGTCTGGCTGCACGGCGGCGCCCTGACCAGGGGCTCCTCCGCCGTACCCGTCTACGACGGCGCCACCTTCGCCCGCGACGGCGTCGTCTGTGTCTCGGTCAACTACCGGCTGGGCGTCGAAGGCTACGGACTCTTCCCCGACGCACCGCCCAACCCGGGGCTGCGCGACCAGCTGGCCGCGCTGCACTGGGTGCACGACGCGATCGAGGCCTTCGGCGGCGACCCCGGCCGGATCACGCTGTGCGGCCAGTCCGCCGGCGCCATCAGCGTCGGTGCCCTGCTCGCCGCGCCCCCGGCCCGCGGCCTGATCCGGCGCGCCGTGCTGCAAAGCGGCCCGCCCGAGGCCGCGGACCGCGACAAGGTACGGCGCATGGTGCGCCGGATGGCCGCCCGGCTGAAGATCCCCGCCACCGCCGAGGCCTTCGCCGCCGTCGACCGCGAGCTGCTGCTGCGCACCCAGGCCGAGGTCGGCCGGCTCAGCAGCCCGGTGCTGGGCGGCCCGGCCTTCGGCATCGTCGTGGACGGCGACCTCGTCCCCCGCGACCCGCTCAAGGCCCTGCTCGCCGGGGACGCCGCCCCGGACGTCGAGCTGCTCATGGGCTGGACCCGGGACGAGTACCGGCTGTGGCTCGTGCCCGGCGGACTGCTGGAACGCGTCGACCGGCTCGGCGCCGTCGCCCTCGCCGGCGCCATGGCCCGCTGCCACACCGGCCACGAGGTACCCCGCGCCTACCGGGTCCTGCACCCGGACGCGGGCACCGCCGAGATCGTCGGCCAGATGGTCACCGACCACCTGCTGCGCGTGCCGCTGCACCGGCTCGCCGACGCCCGCCCCGGCAGCTCCTGGCTCTACGAGTTCGCCTGGCCCTCCCGCCTCCCCGGCCTCGGCGCCTGCCACGCCCTGGAACTGGGCTTCGTCTTCGACTCGGCGGCCGTACCCGAGTCCCGGCGGCTGGCCGGCGAGGGCGCGCCGCAGGAGCTGTGCGACGCGATGCACGCGGCATGGGTCCGGTTCGCCGCCGGAGCGGACCCCGGCTGGCAGCCGTGGGACGCCACCCATCCCGTACGGGTCTTCGGGGAGGGCGATCCCTCCACCGTGTACGGCCCCCGGGACGCGGAGATCGCCCTGTGGCCGGCGGAACCCGGCCCGCCCGCGGAGATCCGCGCCCCGGGAGCGGAACTGGCGGGAGCGGTGCGCAGACTCCGCCGGTCGGTCGGGGCGCGGCGCCGCTGAGGCTCCGGGCGGCTGGTGCGGCGCGCAAGGAGCCGGCCGCCCGGTGGGAGGTCCGGGCGGCCGACGGCTGTGGGGCGGCGGGGCAGGTCACTGAGGTGTCGGCCGGGCGCATCCCCCGATCCCGCAACCGACCGTACTGATCCGAGCACGCGCCGTCACCGGCGTCAGGAGGCGCTGTTCGATCGCCGGGCGCCCGCTGGCGCCCCCCCCGCGCGGTCAGGCGCTGAAAGGCGCACCCGCCGGGCCCTCGGGCACACCTCCACCCCTCGCGCGGGGGACTGTGCGGACGGGACCCGGGCATCCGCACGAGCCTCTGCGCGCGCCCCACCGGACGGCCCCGCCCTACGTGCCCTGCCCGCCCACCGCGTCCGCGAGCGCGGCGATCGCCTCCGGGCCCACCCGGCAGCAGCCCCCGATCAGCCGTGCCCCGGCCGCCTGCCAGCTCGCGACCTGACCGGTGGCGAACCGGGTGCGCCCCGTCCAGGCCCGCGCCGCCGCGTCCCAGGCCTCGCCGCTGTTCGGATACACCACGACCGGCTTGCCGGTGACCCGCGCCGCGATCTCCACGGCCGGGGTCACATCCTCGGGATCGCAGCAGTTCACGCCCACCGCGATCACTTCCTCGGCCTTGGCGGCGGGCGCGAACGCCTCCTCCAGCGGCTGCCCGGCGCGGGTCTGCCGGCCGTCGACGGTGTACGACAGCCAGGCCGGCACCCCCAGCCCGCGCACCGCCCGGAGCAGCGCGACCGCCTCGTCGCTGTCCGGCACGGTCTCCAGCGCGAGGACGTCCGGCGCGGCGGCGGCCAGCACCTCCAGCCGCGGCCGGTGGAAGCGCTCCAGCTCGGCGACGCTCAGCCCGTACCGGCCGCGGTACTCGGAGCCGTCGGCGAGCATCGCGCCGTACGGCCCGACCGACGCGGCCACCCACAGCGGCCGCCCGACGCCCGCCGCCCGGGCCTGCCGCGCCGCGTCGCGGGCCAGTTCCACACTGAGCGCGAGCAGACGCGCGGCCTCCTCGTGGCCGATGCCACGCCGGGCGAAGCCCTCGAAGGTGGCCTGGTAGCTGGCGGTGATGGCGACGCTCGCACCGGCGAGGTAGTAGGCGAGATGCGCCTCGGTGACCGCCTCCGGCCGCTCGGCGAGCAGCCGCGCGGACCACAGGGCGTCGCTCAGGTCGTGCCCGGCCGACTCCAGCTGGTTGGACATACCGCCGTCGAGCACGACCGTTCCGGCGGCGAGGGCGTCGGCGAGGCTGGGGGAGGGATAGCTGGTCATGTCCCGACGCTAGTCGAAGCGGAGCCCGGCCGGATCGGGCCGTCCAGCAGGTGAACAGCCCACGATGCCGCGTCTGACCTGCGGAAACCCTGGGATCCGCCGCTGATTGTGTCCATTTCATGAACAGATCGCCCACCATGTGGACTCGGGGGTTACGATCACGCACCCACCCCTCCCCGCTCTTCTTCCCGTGACGGAACCGCCATGACAGCCCCCAGCTCCACCGGACCCGCCCACCCCGCCGAAGCGGCCGACACGCCCGCCGCTCCCACGCCGAGGCGCCGCACCTTCGGCCTGGCCACCGCGACCGCCCTGGTGATGGGCAACATCATCGGCGGCGGCATCTTCGCCCTGCCGTCCGCCGTCGCCCCGTACGGCACCGTCAGCCTGCTCGCGTTCGCCGTGCTGTCCGTGGCGGCCGTCCTTCTGGCCCTGCTCTTCGGCAGGCTGGCCCGGCGCAGCCCGGTCACCGGCGGGCTGTACGTGTATCCGCGGGACGCGTTCGGGCCGTTCGCGGGGTTTCTGTCGGCGTGGTCGTACTGGACGATGTGCTGGGTGAGCATCGCCGCGCTCGCGGTCGCCGTCGTCGGTTACGTCGACGTCCTCATTCCGCTGCACGGCAACCGGCTGCTCCAGGGGCTGGTCGCGCTGGCCGCGCTGTGGCTGCCCGCCGCCGCGAACTTCGCCGGCACCCGGGTCGTCGGTGTGGTGCAGCTCGTCTGCACCGTGCTGAAGTTCGTGCCGCTGGTCCTCGTCGCCACCATCGGCCTGTTCTTCGTCCGGGAGGACAACTTCGGCCCGTTCAACGCCTCCGGGGAGAGTGTCCCGGGCGCCGTCGCGGCCTCCGCCGCGCTGCTGCTGTACAGCTTCCTCGGGGTCGAGTCGGCCGCGGTGAGCGCGGGCGAGGTGGCGGACCCCGAGCGCACGGTGGGCCGCGCGAGCGTCCTCGGCACCCTCGGCTCGGCCCTCGTCTATCTGCTCGGCACGGTCGCCGTCTTCGGCCTGGTCCCGCACGAGCGGCTGGCCAGGTCCGGTGCGCCGTTCGCCGACGCGGTGAACGCGATGACCGGCGGGCACTGGGGCGGCACCGCGATCGCCCTGGTCGCCGTCGTGTCCGTCGTCGGCTGCCTCAACGGCTGGATCCTGCTCGCCGCGCAGATGCCGTACGCCGCCGCTCGCGACGGGCTCTTCCCGGCGCCGTTCGCGAAGGCCGGTGCGGGCGGCGTGCCCGGCTTCGGGGTGTGGGCCTGCGCGGTGCTCGGCACGGTCCTGATCGCCCTGAACTACACGGCGGGCCCGGACGCCACCTTCCGGGTGCTGGTCCTCATCACCACCTTCACCGGCTGTGTGCCCTATCTCCTGTCGGCCGCCGCCCAGTTGTTCTGGCTCGTCCGGGGCTCCCGCGCCCGGGTCCGCCCGGCCGGCCTGGTCCGCGACCTCGTCGTCGCCGCGCTCTCCTTCGCCTTCTCCTTCTGGCTGATCGCGGGCGCCGGGTACGCGGCCGTCTACCAGGGGGTGCTGTTCCTCTTCGCGGGCATCCCGGTCTACGTGTGGCTGCGTGGCCGCGCCGAACCTCCGGTCGAGGCCTGACCGCCCCGGCCCGCTTGAGAGGATCGGGGCATGACAGCCGCACGCATGCAGATCAACGCCCTCGTCGTCGACGCCGTGGACCCCGAGCGGCTCGCCCTGTTCTGGTCCGAGCTGCTCGGCAGGCCGGTCGTGGCCCGCACGGGCCCCTATGTCTGGCTGCGCCGGGAGGACGGCCTGGGCCTGGGCTTCCAGCGCACCGCCGCGCCCAAGTCCGGCAAGAACCGGATGCACTTCGACATCAGCTCTCCCGATCCCGCGGCCGAGCAGCAGCGGGTCGAGGCGCTCGGCGGGCGCCGGCTGGAGGAGTACGCCGACGGCGGTTTCCTGGTGATGGCGGACCCCGAGGGCAACGAGTTCTGCATCATCCCGGACGGTCCCTTGGAGATGGACGACGACGGGCGCGTGGACTACCTCAACTGATCCCGCGTATCAGCCAGTTCGCTCCCGGAAAGGGCTTTCCCTCTTCTCGCGTCCAACCCATTGACCCCCCGGTGGCTCACCCGTACCTTTTCGGCGTTCGGGATCACAGATGCCGTCCGGTATATCGATCACGCCGCGGCCGGCTCTCTCCCGGACCTGCCCTTCCCCACCGAGAGGCACTCCGCATGAGCCGCGACCACGACCTGCCCGAAGCCCCCAGCCGCCGACTGATGCTGAAGAGCGCCGCCCTGGCCGCCGGCGCCCTCGCCGCGGCCCCCGGCATCGCCCAGGCCACCCCCCGCGCCCGGCACACCGCCCCGTACCTGAACCCCCTGGTCCGCCAGCGTGCCGACCCGCACATCATCCGGCACATCGACGGCCAGTACTACTTCACGGCCACCGTGCCCGAGTACGACCGCATCGTCCTGCGCCGCGCCCGCACCCTGAACGGCCTCGCCACCGCCGCCGAGTCGGTGATCTGGCGGGCGCACACCAGCGGCCCGATGAGCGCCCACATCTGGGCGCCGGAGCTGCACCGCATCGGCGGCAAGTGGTACATCTACTTCGCCTCCGCGCCGGCCGAGGACGTGTGGGCCATCCGCATCTGGGTCCTGGAGAACGCCCACTCCGATCCCTTCCAGGGCACCTGGACCGAGCGGGGACAGATCCGGACCGCCTGGGAGACCTTCTCCCTCGACGCCACCACCTTCAAGCACCGCGGCACCCGTTACCTGGTCTGGGCCCAGCACGAGCCCGGCATGGACAACAACACCGCGCTGTGGATCTCGAGGATGGCCGACCCCTGGACCCTCACCGGCCCCCAGGTGCGGCTGTCCACCCCCGAGTACGACTGGGAGTGCGTCGGCTACAAGGTCAACGAGGGGCCGTACGCCCTCCAGCGCAACGGCCGGGTCTTCCTCACCTACTCGGCCAGCGCCACCGACCACCACTACTGCATGGGCCTGCTGACCGCCGACGCCGACAGCGACCTGATGGACGCCGCCAGCTGGGCCAAGTCCCCGGTCCCGGTCTTCACCAGCAGCGACGTCACCCGGCAGTACGGCCCCGGCCACAGCTGCTTCACCGTCGCCGAGGACGGCCACAGCGACGTCCTCGTCTACCACGCCCGCCCCTACAAGGAGATCACCGGCGACCCCCTGAACGATCCCAACCGGCACACCCGGATCCAGAAGCTCGGCTGGAAGCCGGACGGCACCCCGGACTTCGGCGTCCCCGTGGCGGACACCCCCGCCGGCGCCGGGAAGGAGCGTGCGTGAGATGAGACGTGCCTACGCGATCCTGCTCGCCCTGGCCTGCGCCCTCGCGGCGGCCCTGGCGACGGCCGGCCCCGCCCAGGCGGCGGCGCAGACCCTCACCAACGGCGTCCAGTTCACCGACACCTCGGGCAACGCCGTGCACGCCCACGGCGGCGGGGTCATCAAGGTCGGCGCGTACTACTACTGGTTCGGCGAGGACCGCAACGCCGACAACACCTTCCGATACGTCGACTGCTACCGCTCCACGGACCTGCGGAACTGGGAGTTCCGCGGCCATGTCCTCAGCCAGTCGTCCGCCGCCGAGCTCCAGACCGCCTACATCGAGCGCCCGAAGGTCGTCTACAACGCGGCCACCGGCCGGTTCGTGATGTGGATGCACAAGGAGAACGGCGTCGACTACAGCCAGGCCCGCACCGCCGTCGCCGTCTCCGCCACCGTCGACGGGAGCTACAGCTACCGGGGCAGCTTCCAGCCGCTCGGCGACAACCAGTCCCGCGACCTGACCACCTTCGTCGACACCGACGGCACCGGCTACCTGGTGTCCTCGGCCAACAACAACAACGACCTGCACATCTACCGGCTCACCGCCGACTACACCGGCATCGACAGCCTGGTCGCCAACCCCTGGCCCGGCGGCCACCGCGAGGCACCGGCCCTGTTCAAGCGGGGCGGCGTGTACTTCATGCTGACCTCGGGCGCCACCGGCTGGGACCCCAACCAGCAGCAGTACGCCACCGCCACCTCCCTCACCGGCCCCTGGACCTCCTGGACCAACGTCGGCGACTCCACCGCCTACGGCTCGCAGACCGCCTACGTCCTGCCGGTGCAGGGCACGTCGGGCACCTCGTACCTGTACATGGGCGACCGCTGGGGCAACTCCTTCGGCGGCACCGTCAACGACTCGCGCTTCGTGTGGCTGCCGCTGGCCTTCCCGACCGCCACCTCGATGACGATGTCCTGGTACCCGGAGATCACCGTCGACACCGCCGCCGGCACGATCGGCGGGACCGCGGCGACGTACAACACGCTGATCGCCCGGCACAGCTCCAAGTGCGCCGACGTGCCGAACCAGTCGCTGTGGCAGGGCGTCGCCGTCAGCCAGTACACCTGCAACGGCGGCGGCAACCAGAAGTGGTGGTTCAAGGACCTCGGCAACGGCTACTACGCGCTGATGGGCCGGGGCAGCTCGCTCTGTCTCCAGGAGAACGCCACCGACGTCACCCAGGAGAACTGCACCGGCGCCACCAGCCAGCAGTGGTCGGTGGCCGCCTCCGGCTCCTACGTCACCCTCAGGGCCCGGGCCAGCGGAGAGTGCCTGGACGTCTCCGGCGCGTCCACCGCCGACTCGGCGCCGGTCATCACCTACACCTGCAACGGCGGCGCCAACCAGCAGTGGAAGCGCGGTGGTTGAGGCGATCAGGCCAGCAGGTCGATCGCGTCGATCGCCGTGCCCGCGCTGAGGAAGCCGGTCGTGCCGGAACCGCTCACGATGTCGATCTTCAGCACGTTGTACCGGCTGGTGTCCGTCTGCCAGGCGCTGGCCGGGATGCTGTAGCTGAAGGTGTGGTTGTTGCCCCGGTAGGAGCCCACCGTCAGGGACCGGGTGCCCGGCTGAGCGGGCGGGGCGGGGATCGCCGACGTCCAGGCGCCGTTGACCGTGACCTGCGGGCGGCCGTTGGCGTAGGCCGTGGTCACGCCGATCCGCAGGGTGTGCGCGGCGGCGGCCTGCGCCGCGGTCAGCTTGAAGTAGACCAGCAGACCGCTGTTGACGTCCTTCCACAGATAGCAGGGGAAG
Organism: Streptomyces sp. NPDC031418; assembly: GCF_055581605.1. Classification (NCBI taxonomy): domain Bacteria; kingdom Bacillati; phylum Actinomycetota; class Actinomycetes; order Kitasatosporales; family Streptomycetaceae; genus Streptomyces; species Streptomyces sp. NPDC031418. Next base: position 383,126 of record NZ_JBVIJC010000004.1, on the reverse strand, counting down.
GCGGAGGTCTCGGTGCCGCTGCCGATGACCACGTTGCCGGTCCAGGAGGCGGCCCGCGCGTCCGAGGGGTGCGCGTACGTCATCAGGTCCGCGTTCTTGAAGCCGCGGGGCGTGCCGTCCCAGGTGCCGATCCGCCAGAGGGCTCTCGCGTTGGCCGGGTCGTTGGTGGACGGGACGGTGATCGTGTTCAGCGCGGTGGTGCCGCCCGCGGACACGGTCACCTGCGTGCTGTAGACGGCCAGTTCGCCCTTGTACACGGTCAGGGTGTACGTGCCCGGCAGCACCCGGGTGATCGAGAAGTACCCGTCCGAGGCGCGGGCCGGACCCCAGTACTGGGCAGCCGAGTTGGCCAGGCCGACCGTGTACGCGGACGCGGTGTCCCGCCCGGCGATCCCGACACCCGTCACTCGGCCCCGGCCACTGTCCGGGACATAGCCCGAGATCCCGAGCGAGTCCGCCCAGGGCGTCGTCAGCGTGCCGTGGTACAGCGCCGGGGAGGGTGCGCCGCCGTCCGTGAACGCGATGACGTACGGCCCCCGGAGCCCGAACCGCTGGGCCTCGGTCTGGTTCTCGCCGTAGTACAGGATCTCGTACAGCCCGCCGCCGTCGGCGCTCTGGTGGCGCAGCAGCGAGCGGTAGAACGGGCCGCCGGACGCCTTCTCGTGGTTGCTGCGCACGATCCACAGGCCCACGCTGCCGGTGCTCCAGCCGATGTAGTCGTAGTCGATGACCCGGTGCCGGGAGTAGTGCTTGGAGCGGGTCTGGCCGTCGGGCTTCGCGAACACGTCCGAGGCCTCGACGGTGCTGGTGGTGTACGTGTAGGAGTCCGGTTCGTCGTTGCGGAACAGGGCCGCCCTCACGCGCACGATGTAGCGGGTCGCGGTGACCGAGTCGTCGGCCTTGTGGGTCCACAGGTAGATGTTGTTCTCGCCGCTGCGGGCCGCGTAGTAGTGCCGGAGCGTGCCGTGGGCGACCGATATCAGAATGGTCGGGCCGGACCGCGCGAGGGTCACGGTCGAGGCGCCGAGGCCCGACTCGACGTGCGAGTTCCGGCCGCCGTAGCCCTGGTACTCGGTGCCCTTGTACACCAGCGAGGTCAGGTCGCCGTTGGTCTTGCTGACCTTGAAGACCAGGTTCGCGCCGGTGTCGACGACGTAGTTCGAGCCGTCGTCGCTCCAGCCGAAGCCCGCGGCGGCCGCCGAACCGGCGAGCGGCCCGGCGAGGGTTGCCGTGCTAGCGGCGGCCGCGGCACCGAGCACGAAGGTGCGGCGGGTGGGGGCGCTGTGCGGGGAAACGGACATGGGGGGTCTCCTTCGGGGACGGGTTCAGCCGCTGGACCGTATCGCCTTGCGTAAGCGCTTTCCAGGGGGCAAGGTCAAGGGAGTTGGAGCATGGCCGGGGGTGACCCGGGCTGGTTCGCCAGGAAGGGAGAGGCGCCGACGTGATCGAACTGCCCGCCGACGACCGTGCGTCGAGTCCGTACACCGGGTACACCCGGGCCCACTGGGAAGCCGCGGCCGACGCCCTGCTCGCCGCCGTCGAGCCGTACCGCACCGCCGACGGTGCCCTCTACCATCTGCCCGGCGAACGCGAGAGCTGGTCGGGCCGTCTCTCCGACGGCCTCGAAGGGTACGCCCGCACCCTGCTGCTCGCCGCCTTCCGTCGCGACGAGACCGCGCTCGGCCGGTACGCCGAGGGCCTCGCCGTCGGCCCCGGCGGGGTCTGGCCGAAGATCGAGGACCGCGGCCAGCCGCTCGTCGAGGCCGCCTCGGTCGCGCTCGCCCTGCGGCTGACCCGGCCGCTGCTCTGGGACCGCCTGGACGACTCCGTACGCCAGCGCACGGCCGGCTGGCTGGAGGACGCGCTCACCGCCGAGGCCTGGCCGTGCAACTGGGAGTTGTTCCCGGTGACCGTCGGCGGCTTCCTCCAGGAGATCGGACACCAGCAGGAGGCGGCGCGCAAGGCGATCGACCGGGGGCTGGAGCGCATCGAGGACTGGTACCTCGGCGACGGCTGGTACACCGACGGCGACGGCCGCAAGTTCGACTACTACAACGGCTGGGCCATGCACCTGTACCCGGTTCTGCACGCCTGGCTGGACCAGGACGCCGAACTGCTCGACCGCTACGGCCGGCGGCTGACCCGTCATCTTGCCGACTACGCCCACTTCTTCGGCGGCGACGGTGCCCCCCTGCACCAGGGCCGCTCCCTGACCTACCGGTTCGCGACCGCCGCGCCGCTCTGGCTCGGCGCGCTCACCGGCCACACCCCGCTGCCCCCGGGGGAGACCCGGCGCCTGGCCTCGGGCGCCCTGCGGTACTTCATCGACGGCGGCGCGGTCGACGCGCGGGGCCTGCTGCCGCTCGGCTGGCTCGGCCCGGACGAGACCGTGCTCCAGGGGTACTCGGGACCGGCCTCCCCCTACTGGGCGAGCAAGGGCTTCCTCGGCCTGCTGCTGCCGGCCGATCACCCGGTGTGGACGGCACCGGAGGAACCGGGCCCGGCCGAACGCGCGGACACCGTACGCCCCCTGCCCGTCCCCAACTGGCTGCTCCAGTCCACCCGTTCGGACGGTCTGGTACGGCTGCACAACCACGGCAGCGAGGACGTCCGCTACGACCCCTACTACACCCGGCTCGGCTACTCCACCGCCACCACGCCCGTACCGTCGTACGACAACAGCGTGTTCGTCGACGGCGACCCGAGCCGCACGGACATCGAGCCGCTCGGCACCGGCGACGGCTGGATCGCCTCCCGGCACACCGTCCGCGAGGGCATCACGGTGACCAGCGTGGTGCTCGCCGAGGGCGCTGCGGAGGTGCGCGCCCATCTGGTCGCCGGGGCGGCCCCCGGAACCCCGGTACGGCTGACGGGCTGGCCGGACCGGCCGGGGCTGCGGGCTGAACTCCTCCCCGCCCTGGGCCTCTCCGACGCCCTCACCGGCACCACCGGCGCGACCCCCACCCTGTTCGTCGCCCTCTGCCGTCTCACCGCCGCCCCGGACCCCGCCCCGCTCGCCGACCTGGTCACCGTGCGGGCGCGGGGTGCCGGGCTGCTGGAGGTCGGCTGGAGCGGGGGCGGCCGGCTGCTGGTGAACCTGGCCGGGCCAGGGGTGGAGGTCACCGCGCAGAGGTGAGCGCGGGGCCGATGCGGGATGCGGCCGCCCGAACCGGACATGCCGGCCGAGCCCGCACATTCACGCCGGATTCCCCGCCCCTGTCGACCGGCCGACGTGCCGCCGGTTACCCTCGCGTCAGCCCGACACCCCTGCTCAGCAACGCCCCAGGAGACCTACTCGGTGGCCGCAGACGACGCCTACGCAAGACTGGCCACAACCCTGGAGCGCGTACGGTGACGGCGCTGACCCGGCTGCGCCAGTGGCAGCGGTTACGGCGGCGCGACCGGGAGATGCGGCTGTTCGTCGAGACGCTGATGGCTCCCATCCGCGCCCGGCTGGGCGGCCCCTGCGGGGACGAGACCTTGGCCGGCGCGGCTCCGGAGGACCCCGAAGCGCTGTTCCAGGCCCTGGTCGAGTCCGCCCAGCGGTGGCGCGGCGACCGGCCGCTCGTGGTGCACCGCGTGCACATCCCCCGCGAGTTCAGGGCCACGGGCATGTGGCTGGAGCGCGCGGACCGGGACGACGTCATCATCGAGCAGGACGCGGAGATCTGGCATCAGGCGCAGATCTTCGGACACGAGCTGTGGCACATGCGGCAGAAGGACGGTTTCACGCCCGAGCAACTGGCGAGCGGGGCCTGGGAGGCACTGGAGTCGGGGCACGCGCACGGCGCTCTGCCGGCCGCCGCCCGGTCCCGTTTCGACGCGGACCCGGAGAAAGAGGCCGAACTCTTCGGGATCCGGATCGGGCAGGAGATGCGTGCGCTGATGGAGCGGGACATGATCACCGGCGAAACGGCCCGCCGTATCGCGGACGCGCTGCACTATCGGGGGACCCGGACATGAGCGGGGCGATCAACTACACGAGCTGCGGCCTGCTGTGGGCCGGACTTCTGGTGAAGCTGCCGGATCTGCTCCGGCACTGGCGCGAGCCCTCGGTGCGGGCCGTCAACGGCGTGCTGGCGATCGCCTCGCTCTGCTTCCTGCTCGGGGCACCCGCCTCGGTGCGGGTGATCAACCGGGTCAGCGGCGTGTCCAACCTGGCCGCTCCCCTGACCTATGCCTCGATCACGGCCTACAGCGCGGCCCTGCTGATCATGATCGCCTGCTGGCGGGGCGGCCCGGGGCTGCGCCGGACGACCCGGAGCTGGATTCTCGGGTACACCGCCGTCCTCGCCGGTGTCGCTCTCCTCTTCGCCCTCGGTGACGCCGCCGAGGAGCGCCGCAGCGACTTCGACACGTACTACGCGACGAGTCCCTGGATCGCCGAGATGGTCGTCCTGTACCTCGTCGCGCATCTCACGGCCGTCGCCGTCAGCGCCGTCCGGTCGCTGCGCTGGGGCTTCGAGGAGGAGGTGCGCAAGCGGCCCTGGCTGCGCACCAGTCTGCTCCTGATCGGCACCGGCACGGTGATCAGCTCCGGGTACAGCATCGCGAAGCTGGCCGCCGTCGCCGCGCGCTGGACCGGCCGGGACTGGGCGGTCCTGGGCACGTCGATCCCGCCGGTCTGCGCCGGACTGGGCGCGCTGCTCACCGTGGTGGGCGTGCTCCTTCCGCTGGCCGGCCCGCACCTGTCCGCCTGGCGCGACTACGTCCGGCTGGCGCCGCTCGACGCGGTGCTGGACCCGGTGCTGACGGACCGTGCCCTGCGCGTCGAGCGGCCGCGCTCCCCCTTCCTGTGGGGCACCTGGCGCTGGAGCACCATCCACAACGGCCTCCTCGCGATCGAGACGCTCTACGACGAGATGCTCCACGACGCGACACTCCTCGCGGAGTTCGAGAAGACCGGCGACTGGACCCGGGCGACGTCGGCCGCGTGGGCGGTGACCATCGCCGAGGCCGTCGGGCGCGGTACCGGGCCCGTGCTCCGGCCCGCCGACGCGCCACCCCGGCTCTCCCCTCCGCGCGATGCCGCGTCCCTGGTCCTGATCGCCGACGCCGTGAAGAGGTCCGAGCGTGCGGCGCGCGCCGTCGAGCCGGGCCACGCCCCGGCCCGCTCCGCCTGACCCCGGATCCGCGTTCCCGAACCCCCCATGCGTCCGAAGGCCCTGAACGGAGTCCGCGAAAGAACATGAGCCTTCTCGTGTACCTGGCGTCCTCGCTGCTGGCCCTGGCCGCCATACTGCTGCGCCGGCCGCGCAGGACTCCGCGCTCCCCGCTGTCCGTCGCCACCCGGGCCACCGCGTTCATCGCCGCCGTCTGCTTCTTCCTGTCCGCTCCGGTCACGCTCGCCGCGGTCAACGACGTCACGGGCGTTCCCAACGCGGGCGCCCCGCTGACGTACAGCTGCATCTCCGCCTTCAGCTGCTCCCTGATCGTCCTGCTGTTCCACTGGAAGGGCGGGCCGAGGGAACGGATCCGGCGGATGACCCGGATGGCGGTCGTCGTCTACGGCACCCTCATCCTCGCCATCGTCGTGCTGTTCGGCCTCGCGGACGCGCACACCGAGCGCCTCACCGACCTGGACACCTACTACGCGAACACCCCGTACATGCGGGAGATGATCGCCCTCTACCTGACGGGTCATCTGGCGAGCACCATCGTCCTGAGCGCGGTCTGTCTGAAGTGGGCGCGTGACGAGGTCACGGGGCTGCTCCGGCTCGGCCTCCGGCTGATCCTGGCCGGGCTGCTGCTCGACGTCCTCGGCTTCACCCTCGCCAAGGTCACCGCGGTCGCCGCGCGCTGGCTGGGGTACGACCTGGACTTCCTGTCCACCGACGTCGCTCCCCCCGCCGCCTCGCTCGGGGCGCTGATCTACTGCGCCGGGTTCGTGCTGCCCCGCCTCGCCTCCGCGGCCGCCGTGGAGCGGCAGAGCCTGTCCACCTACCGGGCGCTCGGCCCCCTCTGGTCGGCGGTGAAGGACGTGGCCACGGCCCCGGTCGCCGAACCGACCTGGTGGCAGTTCTGGTGGCAGCTGCCCAGCAACCGCCTCTACCTCATGGAAGCGAACATCCGCGACGCCCTCCTCCAGCTGACGGCCTACATCGACCAGCGCGTCGGCCATACGACGTACGCGGCCGCCGTGGCACGCGGCGAGGCGGGGGAGAGGGCGCGTGCCGCTTCGGAGGAAGCGATGATCATCGACGGTATACGCCGTGCGTCGGGCCACGGTGACGGCCCCGCCGATCCGCCGGAGAAGTTCCGCGTCACCATCGATCTGGTCGAGCTGGCGCACGCCGTGCAAGGCCTGCGTGAGGCGGCACCGGGCCAGGTGGGAACCACGTGACGCCGGCCGACGAGCACTACAGGGAGAGAGAGTTGTCACACAGAGCTGTCGTGGTGGGAGCCGGCATCGCCGGGCTGGTGGCCGCCGCGGCCCTGGCCGTCGCCGATCCCTCGATGCGGATCCTCCTGCTCGAACAGGACGAGCTTGCGGCCGGCCCCGAGAACCGGCGGGGGGTCCCCCAGGGCCGGCACGCCCATCTGCTCATGGCCGGCGGGCTGGCCGCCATGGAGTCGCTCTTCCCGGTGAGCGTGCGCGACCGCCTCCTGGACGCGGGCGCCCACCAGGTCGCCCTCGGCAACGGCATGCTGGCCCTCACTCCCGACAGCGGGTGGCTGCGGCGATGGCGACACGGCGGCCCCGCCATGATCACCTGCACGCGCGCGCTGCTGGACTGGGTCGTGCGGCAGGCCCTGCTCGACTCCCACCCCGGTGTCTCGGTCCACCGGGCGACGGTGGAAGGGCTCCTCGGCACCGCCGAGCGCGTCCACGGCGTCCGGCTCGGCGGAGCAAAGTCCACGCTGGGGTCCGAGGTGGAGGCGGACTTCGTCGTCGACGCGAGCGGTCGTGGCTCGGGGAGCCTGACATGGCTCGCCGGAATCGGCGTCAGCGGGGTGGAGGAGAGGCGGCTCGACTCCGGACTGACCAACGCCACCCGGATCTACCGCACACCGGCGGGCGCCGAATCGTTCCCTCTCACGCTGGTGCAGCCGAACCCCTACGACGGACGGCCCGGCCGCAGCGCCATGGTGCTCCCGGTCGAGGGCAACCGGTGGATGGTCAGCGCGGGCGGCACCCGGGGCGGCGAACCTCCGCAGGACCCGCAGGGTTTCCTGGCGTACACGCTCAGCCTGCCGCACCCGATCGTCGGCCAGCTCATCTCCGGCGCGGAGGCCCTCACCGACGTGGTGGTCAGCCGCGGCCGCAGCACCAGCAACTCCCGCCGGTACTTCGAGCGGTCGCCGCGGTGGCCCGAGCGGTTCGTCGTGCTGGGCGACGCGCTGGCGACCTTCAACCCGGTCTACGGCCAGGGCATGTCGGTCGCGGCGCTCGGCGCGCAGGTGCTGGCCCGGGAGGTGGGGCGCGGCGGCCTCGACCGGCCCGGCCTGACCCGGCGGGTCCTGCACGGCGCGGCCCGCCATGTGGACACCGCCTGGCGGGCCGCCGTCGGCATGGACGTCCTGTACCCGGACGTGACCGGCGGCGAGCCCACGCTCGCCGACCGGGTCGCCGCCCGCTACGCGCGCAGGCTGACGAGGGCCGCGACGGGCTCCTTCGACGCGGCGGCGGCACTGTGGGACATCACCAGCCTCCAGGCGTCCCCGGCGCGGGTGCTGTGGCCGAAGACGCTGCTGGCCGCCCTGACCGGGCCGTACCTCCCGCCGACCGCCGAGCCTCCGCTGTCGTCCGCGGAGCGTGAGGTCCTCGACCGGTTGAAGAAGGGTGCGCCGGAGCCGAGCAGCTCCGTGCCCCTTCGGTAGCCCCGACGGCGAGGACGCGCGGTGGCCCGCAGGGTTCGGCCGGTGCCGAAACGACGGACGCCTAGGGACGCGGAGTGTCGGCGAGGGACGACAACGCCGCAGATGTGCGTGCCAGGGCCCGCGACGCCGGCAAGATCCGAAAGAGAGGCCCTAGGGTGGCCGTATGACCGCAGACCCGACCGTGTCGCCGTTCGCCGCGCTGCACCACCGTCCCGGCGAGCCGCTGCTGCTGCCCAACGCCTGGGACCACGCCTCGGCGGCCGCGCTGGCCGCCCGGGGGTTCCCCGCGGTCGCCACGTCCAGCCTCGCCGTGGCGGCGGCCGCCGGGTTGCCCGACGGGGCGGGTACGACCCGCGAGCACACCCTGCGGCTCGCCCTGACCCTGGGCGCCGGGCCCTGGCTCCTCTCGGTCGACGCCGAGGACGGCTTCAGCGACGACCCCGCGGAAGTGGCCGTACTGGCACGGCAGTTGTGGGAGGCGGGCGCGGTCGGGATCAACCTGGAGGACGGGCTCGGGCCGGCCGCGCGGCACGCGGCGAAGATCGCCGCCGTGAAGGCGGCCGTGCCCGGCCTGTTCGTCAACGCCCGCACCGACACCCACTGGTCCGGCGACGGGGACGAGACCGACACGCTGCGGCGGCTGGACGCGTACCAACAGGCCGGTGCCGACGGGGTGTTCGTGCCGGGGCTGAGCGACCCGGCGCGGATCGCCGCCCTCGTACGCCGTCTCGACGCCCCGCTCAACATCCTCTACTCGCCCGCCGGACCGGCCCTCGGCCACCTCGCCGACCTCGGCGTCCGCCGGGTCAGCCTCGGGTCGCTGCTGTACCGGCGGGCGCTCGGGGCGGCACTGGACGCGGTGGCCGACATCGCCGCCGGGCGGGCGCCGGGCGGTACGGCGCCCTCCTACGCCGAGGTGCAGGCGCTGGCTCCCAGCAGCACCCCGGTGAGCCGGTCCGCGAACTCCGCCGGATGATCGACGGTGCCGAGGTGCCCGCCCGGGAACTCCGCGAAGCCGCCGCCCAGCCGCTCGGCCAGGAACCCGGCCGTACGGTGCAGCACCTGGCCGCGCGAGTCGGAGCCGGCGGCGACGGTGAGCCGGCCGGGCGGTGCTGCGCGGACCGGGACGTAGGCGGTGAAGGGGTGCAGGACCCGGGCCAGGAAGACACCGAACGGTGTCGCCTCCGCGCCCTCGGCCGGCGGCCGTTCGGCCCCGTCCAGCTGCGCGATCAGCTCGGCCCGCCGCTCGGCGCCGTCCGGCAGCGCGGCGACGCACGCCGGCTCGTGCGCGACCACGTGCGCGAGCCGCTCCGGGTGCCGGGCGAGCAGGTCCAGCGCCGCGATGCCGCCGGAACTGGTCCCGCACACATACGCCTGTTCCCCCTCGGGCAGCACCGCCTCCAGCAGCCGGTGCGCCCCCTCGCTCCAGTCCGCCACCCGCTGCTCGGGCACCGGCAGGCCGAGCCGGCCGTGGGCGAGGCCGAGCGGGTCGTAGGTGACCACGGTGAAGCGGGCCGCCAGCCGCTCGGTGAGCGGTCCGAGGCCCATCGGGTGGCCGGCCCCGCCGGGCAGGAGGAGCAGCACGGGGCCGGTGCCGGTGCGGTCGTGGTGCGGTGGTTCAGTCATCGCTCGTCGTCTCCCGGGGCCAGTGGGTCAGGGCCAGGTGCAGGGCCTCGACCGCCTTGTGCCAGGACGCCCGTACGTCCCGCTCGGCGCCGAAGCCGCCCGCGGCCTCCAGGACGCAGTAGCCGTGGAAGGTGCTGCGCAGCAGCCGTACGGCGTCCGTGAGGTCGGGTTCGCCGAGGCCGTAGCCGCGCAGCATGCCGTAGGTGATCTCGGCGGTGCGGTGCAGCGCGGGGGAGTCGGCGATCAGGGTTTGGTCGATACGGATCTGGGTGGCCGCGTACCGGCCGGGGTGTTCCAGGGCGTAGGCGCGGTAGGCGTCGGCGAACGCGGTCAGGGCCGCCCGCCCCGCGCGCCCGGCCACGGCCACGGCGATCCGCTCGATCAGCTCGCCGCCGGCGTGCAGCGCGAGCCGGGTACGCAGGTCCTCCAGGCCGCGGACGTGCGAGTACAGGCTCGCGTCCTTCACCCCGAAGCGGCGGGCCAGCGCGGACAGGGTGAGGTTCTCGAAGCCCGCCTCGTCGGCGAGTTCGGCTGCGGCCGCGACCACACGGTCGGCGGTGAGGCCCGCTCGGACCATGGCACATCCCCTCCGGGCCGCGGCGGACGGGCCCTCACCGGCCGGGGACACGACCTCCCCGATTCCTAGGACCCCTAGGTTACATCCTAGGGGCCCTAGGAGGAAGGGGCGGTCGCTCTGGTCAGCCGGATCAGCCCCACCGTCGGCAGAAGCGACGCCGCCGAGAGGGCGGTCAGCAGCCAGGGGACCGCGTGGATGCCGGACGCCTCGATGCCCAGGCCCAGCAGCGGCGGGGCCGCCACACCGCCGGTCATCGAGGCGGCGATCACCCAGGCACCGGCCCGCCTCGCCCCGGGCAGCGCCCGGTTGAGCCAGGGCAGGCCGGTCGGGAAGACCGGTGCGATGAACAGGCCGACGCCCGCGTACGCCACCGGCGCGAGCGGCCGTACCAGAGCCAGCAGCAGGCAGGCCGTCATACCGGCCGTGCACACCGTCAGGATCCGCTCGGGGGAGTGCCGCAGGGTGAGCGGGACGACCAGGAACCGGCCCGCCGTCAGCATCAGCCAGTACACGGACGTCGCCGACGCGGCCACCGCGCTGCCGTACCCGACGGTCTCCAGATGGGTCGGCTCCCAGCCGCCCACGCCCGCCTCCACGGCCACATTGAGGATGTACAGGGCGAGGAAGCCGAGGAGGACACCGGGCCGGCCGGGGGCGGCCGGCACCGTCCCCTCCTCGGGCGGGCGGGTGCGGACGCCCCGCGCGCCGCCGGCCACCAGCAGCGCCGCCAGCGCCGCGCACCCCCCGAACGCCCAGGTGTAATGCTCCGGGCCCGCCCACGCCACCACCGCCGGGCCGAGCACCGCGCCGATGCCGAAGTGGGCGTTGAGGACGTTCAGCATGGCCGTGGAACGCTCACCGAAGCCGACGGCGAACAGCTGGTTCAGGCCGTAGTCGAGGCCGCCGAAGCCGAGCCCGCCCAGAAAGGCGCAGGCCAGCGCGAGCGGCCAGGCCGGTGCCAGCGCGAACCCGGCCGCACCCGCCGCCATCAGGCCGTAACTCGCCGCCAGCAGCGCGCTGTTGCTGATCCGCGTGTGGACGGCGTTGAACAGCAGGACCCCCGCGACGCCGCCGGTGAAGTGCAGGCTCAGGCCGAGCCCCGCACCGGCCGGGGACAGACCGTACGCGGTGCGCAGACCGGGCACGGCCGGGCCGTAGAGCGCCTGGAGCATGCCGATGAGGACGAAACCCCCGCACGACGCGACCGCGGCCGGCCGGCTGAAGAGCCGGCCGGCCGCGGAGGGCGTCAGGGCCGTGCCGGTCAACTGGGCTCCGGCGACGTGCTTTCCGAGAACACGAACGAGAACTCGGCGGGCCGGGCCAGGAGGTGGTACTGCGGCAGCGGGCCGGGGCCGCAGGACTGGGAGCCGATGCCGTGCAGGCCGTGGTCGAGGTTGACCCAGACCGTGTCCCCTGCCACCAGGTCCGTGCGGTGCGCGGCCGCGTCCAGCTGCTCGGTGGTCCAGCGGCGGGCGGTCAGGAAGAACTCCGGATCGCCCTCGATCCGCAGACCGCCGAGTTCGGCCCAGCGGACGTCGATCCGGGCGCCGTTCTCCTGCGGACGGACGTACGGCGTCTGCAAGCCGTCCACGGTCGACCGCCAGCGGCCGACCGCGGCCGCGGTCCGGGTGTCCGGATAGGCCTCTCCGGGACCGCCGCCGTACCACTCCACCCGGTCGGCCGCCGCCAGCCCGAAGCGGATGCCGAGCCGGGGCAGCGGCACGGTCCAGTCGCCCTCCGGGGTGGTGGACACGGTCAGCCGCAGCCGGTCGCCGTCCGACGTCCAGCGGTACACCGTCGACAGCCCGATCTCCCAGGCCGCCGGCGCCACCCGGGTGCGGACGGTCAGCGCGTCGCCGCCGGTCTCCACCGCGTCCAGCCGGTGCCGCATCCGGTGCAGGCCCAGCGTGCGCCAGCGCAGGCCGTAGCGGAGGTCGGTCTGCCAGGCCGCGCCGTCGTCGTTGTCGGTGGTGGCCCGCCACACGTCCAGCCGGAGACCGGACACGGCCACCCCGCCGACCGCCGTGAGGGCGCCGGTGCGCGCGTCGAACGTGCCGGGGCCGAGCGTGATCACCCCGTCGCCGGGGACCGGCCGCGCGGTCGCCGGGACGGCCGGGCGGCGCCGCCGGGCGACCCGGACCTGGCCCCAGGCGACGACATGGTCCTTCGGCGCCCACGAGGTGTCGGCCCCGAGCACCGCGCGGACCGTCCAGTGGGCCTCGCCGGCCGGTGCGCCCGGCACCGGATCGGGCAGCTTGACCTCGGCGGACTCGCCTGGCCCCAGCGCGGGCACCGACAGGGCGCCGCTCTCCAGCACCTCGCCCTCGACCTCGTAGGCCCAGGTGAAGGCGAGCGCCGACAGGTCCGCGAAGTCGTACTTGTTGGTGATGCGGACCGTGGCGTCGGCGGGGTCGCCGGCGATGCCGACCGGCTCGATCACCTTCTTGTACTCGACCAGGCCGGGGGAGGGCCGGCGGTCCGGGAAGAGCAGGCCGTCGCAGACGAAGTTGCCGTCGTGCAGCTCCTCCCCGAAGTCGCCGCCGTAGGCGTGGTCCAGCTCCGGATGGGCGATGCCGTGGTCGATCCACTCCCAGACGAACCCGCCCTGGAGCCGGTCGTAGGTCTCGAACAGCCGCTGGTAGTCGGCGAGTCCGCCGGGTCCGTTGCCCATGGCGTGCCCGTACTCGCACAGGATGAAGGGCAGCCCGCGCCGCTTGTGGGTGCCGCCGTCCAGGTCCCGGCCGATCCGCTCCACCTCGGCGTGGTCGGCGTACATCCGCGAGTACATGTCCGTGTCGCGGCAGGTGATGTCCCCCTCGTAGTGCACCAGGCGCGAGGAGTCGCGGCCGTGGATCCACTCGGCCATCGCGGTCAGTCCGCGTCCGGTGCCCGCCTCGTTGCCCAGTGACCAGATGACGACGGACGGGTGGTTCTTGTCCCGCTCCACCATGCGGGCCGCCCGGTCCAGCAGGGCCGGGGTCCAGCGGTCGTCGTCGACGGGGTTGTCCCGCCAGCCCTGCTCGGTGAAGCCGTGGGTCTCCAGGTCGCACTCGTCGACGACCCACAGGCCGTACTCGTCGCACAGGTCGAGGAAGGCCGGGTGCGGCGGGTAGTGCGAGGTGCGCACCGCGTTGACGTTGTGCCGCTTCATCAGCAGCACGTCCTCGCGCATCGTCTCCAGGTCCAGCGCGCGGCCCCGCTCCGGGTGCCACTCGTGCCGGTTGACGCCCTTGAACAGCACCGGGGTGCCGTTCACCTTGATCAGGCCGTCCGCCAGCTCGACCGTGCGGAAGCCGATGCGCAGCGGCACCCGCTCGCCCTCGGTGGCCAGCACCCCCGGGTAGAGCCGGGGCAGCTCGGCCGACCAGGGCGTGACCGGCACGGTGACGCTCTCACCGGTGGCGATGTCGATGCCGAGGTCGGGCACGGTGACCCGGCCCGGCACCTCGGAGTCGACGCGCAGGGTGCCGGTGCCGTCCCGGTGGTCGTAGGAGGCGTGCACGAAGAAGTCCCGCGCGCAGCCCGCCGGGCGGTGCAGCAGGGTGACGTCACGGAAGATGCCCGGCAGCCACCACTGGTCCTGGTCCTCCAGATAGGAGCCGGCCGACCACTGGTGGACCCGGACCGCCAGCACATTGCCCTCGGGCCTCAGCAGCTGGCCGACCGCGAACTCGTGCGGCAGCCGGGAGCCCTTGAACTCGCCGATCTCGGTGCCGTTCAGCCACACCCGGGCGCAGGACTCCACCCCGTCGAAGCGCAGCACGGCGCCACCCTCGGACGGCTCCGGCCAGTCCCCCGGCAGGTCGAAGACGCGCAGATGGTCACCGGTCGGGTTCTCGGTCGGCACCCGCGGCGGGTCGACCGGGAACGGGTACAGGTGGTTGGTGTAGATCGGCGCGCCATGGCCCTGGAGGACCCAGTGGCCGGGGACCGAGACCTCCGCCCAGCCACCGGCGTCGTACCCGGCCGCGGCGAAGGAGTCGTCCTCGGCGTCGCTGGTCGGGGACAGTCTGAACCGCCAGGTGCCGTTCAGCGAGAGGGACCTCGCGTCGGAGGCGGCGTACCAGGCGCGGGGCGGCAGCGCCCCGGAGCCCGGCGAGACGTCCTCGACGTAATCGGTGACGGTACGGGTGCGGAAGGACATCTATCTCCTCGCTCAGCCCTTGATTCCGGTCTGCGCGATCCCCTGCACCAGCCAGCGCTGGAGGAAGAGGAACACGAACAGCAGCGGCAGGATGGAAACGGCGGTGGCCATGAAGATCAGGTGGTAGTTGACGGTCTGGTTGGTCATGTACGACGACAGCGCGACCTGCACCGTCCAGGCGCTGGGGTCCTGGCCGATCACCAGCGGCCACAGGAAGGCGTTCCAGCCGTTGATGAAGGTGATGGTGGCCATCGCCGCGAAGAAGTTCAGCGAGTTCGGTACGACGATCCGCCAGTACGCACCCCAGTGGCCGAGTCCGTCCACGCGTGCCGCCTCCTCCAGCTCCTTGGGGAACCCGAGGAAGTACTGCCGGAACAGGAAACAGGTGAAACCGCTGAACAGGCCGGGGATGATCAGACCCCGGTAGCTGTCCACCCAGCCGAGCGACGACACCAGTACGAAGCTGGGCACGAAGGTCACGGCGGTGGGCACCATCAGGGTGGCGAGGACCGCGTAGAAGACCTTGTCGGCGTGGCGGTAGGGGATGCGGGCGAGGCCGTAGCCGGCGAGGGAGCAGACCAGCAGGATGCCGGCGGTCATCAGGACCGCGACGACCAGCGAGTTCAGCATCGACCGGCCGAAGTCGACCGTCGGGTCGTCGAACAGCTCGGAGATGTTGCCCCACTGGAGGTGGGAGGGCAGGAACTTCCAGTTCTCGCCGGTGATCTCCTGGTCCGTGGACAGGGCGTTGCGGACGATCAGATAGAAGGGGATCAGGAACAGCACCGCGGCGATGCTCACGGCGAGATACAGACCGGTGTTGCCGAGGACGCTGCCGCGCCCGGTGCGGCGTGCGGTGGTGGTCCGGGGTGCGGTGGTGCTCACCTGGACTCCTCCCCCCTTCCGAAGCCCATGAACCTGCCCTGGAGCAGGGTGACGGCGCAGATCAGCACGGTGAGGATGACCGCGCCGGCGCTGCCGGAGCCGTAGTCCTGGCTGGCGCCGAGCGCCGTCTTGTACAGCACCATGAGCGGGGTCTGGCCCCAGGTCGCCCTGGTGGAGACGATGTTGTAGAACTCGTCGAAGGCCTGGTAGGCGGCGATCAGCAGCAGCAGGATCACCGCGGTCGAGGTGGCGCGCAGCTGGGGCAGCGTGATGTGCCGGAAGGTCTGCCAGCCGGGCTTGGCGCCGTCGATGGCCGCGGCCTCGTACAGCTCCCCGGGGATGTTCTGGAGGGCGGCCAGGAAAAGGATCATGTAGAAGCCGGACTGGAGCCACAGCCGTACGGTCACGATGACCAGCCAGTACCACGGCGGGGACGGGTTGGACACCCAGGCGATGTTCTCGACCCCGAACCAGCCGACGACCGTGTTCGCCAGGCCGAAGCGGACGCCGTTGAAGATCGACATCTTCCAGATCAGCGCGGCGGCGACATAGCTGCACGCGGTCGGCAGGAAGAACACCGACCGGAAGAAGGCGCGCAGGAAGCGCAGCCGGTGCACCAGCAGGGCGAGCCCCAGGGACAGCGCCCAGGTGGTGGGCACGATGAACGCGGCGAACACGGTGAACGTCAGCAGCGAGCCGGTGAAGTCGCTGTTCGACAGCATGTGGGTGTAGTTGTCGAAACCGACGAAGTGGCTCGGGGTGACGGTGAAGCGGGCGTCGAAGAAGCTGAGCCAGATGCTCCAGCCGATGGGCACGAAGACGAAGATCACCAGGCCGATGAGGAAGGGCCCGGTGAAGAGCCAGAAGTTGAGCGTGTTGCGCGTCCCGAGGCCCCGCCGCGGCCGGGCCTGGCCGGCCGCGGCCGGGGCGGGTCGGGCGACCCCGCGCGTGGTGGTGGTCGACATGTCGTGGTCCGTCCGCCGGCCTATCCGAAGAGCTTCTTCAGCTCGCGATTGATCGTCCTGTCCGCCTTGTCGAGCGCGGCCTCCGGGTCTCCGCCCTTGCGGACGCAGTCGGCGATGACCGAGTCCCAGGCGCTCCACATGGCCTGGGTCCAGCCGATGTTGTCGAAGTGCCCGTAGGTGTTGAAGAGCTTCACGCCCTCGGCGGCCAGACCGGACTTGAGCTTGCCGGCCTGCGCGGCGATCGTCCTGCGCGGCGGGATGTGGAAGCCGTAGGAGGTGGCGAAGTCCTCCTGGTACTGCTTCTGGTCGATCCACAGCCACTTGACGTACTCCTTGGCCGCGTCGACGTCCTTGCCCTTGGCGTTGACGAACATCGACCAGCCGCCGTTGTAGACGGACGGCCTGCCCTTGCTGCCGACCTTCGGGAAGGGCATCACGCCGAGGTCGTCGCCGAGCGCCTGCTGCATGGCGGGCATCGCCCACATGCCGCAGAACTGGATGGCGCACAGGCCCTGGCTGATCGCGGACGGGTCCCAGAAGTCGGCGGGCGCGTCCAGCAGCAGGTCGCCGTTGGTGAACAGCTTGCGCAGCTGGCGCAGTCCGGCGACGACCTCGTCGGTGTGGTAGCCGATCTCGTTCTTGGCGGTGAGCGGCTCGGCACCGGCCGACCAGATCAGGGGCGCCTCGATCGCGTGCAGGTCGTTGCCGAGGAACAGGCCCTTGACCTTGGACGTGGTGAGCTTGGCGGCGGCCTCGATCAGCTCGTCGAGGGTGGTCGGCACGGCGACGTTCGCCTTCTCCAGCATCGACTTGCGGTAGAAGAGGAACTGCGGGTCGTCGATCATCCGGACGCCGTAGACCTTGCCGTCGACGGTGTGCGAGGCGATGTCGGCCGGGTTGAAGTCGTCCTTGACCGGCGCGATGATGTCGGTCAGATCGGCCACCTGACCGCTCTTGACGAGCTGGATCTGCGGGTGGAACTCGAAGACGTCGGGCGCCTGGTCGGTGAGCAGGGCGGCGAACAGCTTGGTCTCGTAGTCCGAGCCGGTGATCCACTGCGTGGTGACGTTCACCTTGCTGTAGGCCTTCGCGTAGCGCTTGACGGCCTGCTCGACCCCGGCCTCGCCGTACGCGTGGAAGTACTGGGTCAGCTGCTTGCCCGAACCCGAGCCGCCACCACGCCCGTTGTTGCTGCCACAGGCGGCGAGGCCGCCGGCGGCGGCCACGCCGAGGGCGGCCCGGAGTATCGATCGGCGGTCCCAGTTGCTGTTGCTCAGTGCCGGCATGCTGACGTCCTTGTCTGTTCGTGCGGCTGTGGATGGCTTCGCGCCCGGCGGCCGAATGGCTCGAAAGAGAGGCTGCGGAGCGGGACGTTAACCTTCGGCTAAGGCTTCGGCAAGGGGTTGAACGAAGTCTGTGTGCGAAGCGTTGTGTCCGGTTCGGAATCCCGAACAGGCTTGTGGGGCAAGGGAGATGAGGGCCGCCGGGTCAGGGGTGTGGTCGGCGGCCCTCGGTCGGCGGGAGGGCCCGGCTAGCGCCTGGTCCACGCCTCGTTCGAACCGCCGTTGCAGCTGTACAGGATCACTGCGCTGCCGTCGGCGGTGGCCTGTCCGCTGACGTCGAGGCACGTACCCGACGCCTCGCTGACGATCTGCCCGTTCGCGTTCAGCAGCCAGCGCTGGGTGGCGTCCCCGGTCGCGGTGGGGGCGACCGTGAGCCCCGAACTCCCGGCGGTCAGGTACCCGTTCGCGCTCTTCAGGGTGCCCGCGGCGTCGTACGACCAGGACTGGTCCGCCGTACCCGTGCAGGACGCGATCACCGCTCCGGAGGGGCCGGCGGTCAGGCACTTGCCGGACTGGCTGCCGACCAGGGCACCGGTCAGCGGCGAACCGCCGTGCCCGGCACCGGAGAAGACATAGGTGGTCACGGAGCGCGCGGCGAGCGTGGCGGAGACGGTGCCGTCGTGCACCGCAGGCTTCGCGACCTCGGCCCAGTTCTCCTCGGCGGAGGTCCGCACCGCCCGGGTGGCCCGCCCGGGCGCCGCGCCCGGGAAGTGCAGGTCCAGCCGGGTGTCGGTGGTGTTGTGGTTGTTCACCACGACCACCCACTGCCCCTTGTCGGCGTACGCCGACACCTCCACCCCGGCCGGTGCCCCGGTCACGTCGTGCACCACCGCGCCCGGCCGTACGAACCTGCTGTACTGGCCCAGCGCGTAGTAGCGCTTGGTGAAGTACAGGGACTGGTTGCCGTTCGCGGCGTAGTCGGGGTCGTAGTAGATCAGGCCGTCGTTCCAGCCGGAATCGTTCCTGGTGGTGGGATCGCTGCCGTACCCGCTCGCCAGCGCCACCCACCACTGGAACGCCGAGTCGTGGGCGGTCGCGAAGTCCTTGTAGATGATCCGCGACATCAGCAGGGCGTTGTCGATGGTCGGGTCGTACTCCTGGTTCCAGCCCGTGGTGCCCTTGCCGAAGCAGCAGATCTCCGTGGCCCAGGGGGCCTTCCCGACGGACTTCGAGGTCTCGTAGACGTTGGCGAGCTGGCCGTCGTCGGGGTCGTTGTACGTGTGGTGCGCCAGCCGGGAGACATATCCGGCGGTGCCCGGCTGGGAGATCCACCGCGGCAGCTCGGTGGTGAACTGCGTGGTCTTGCTGGACTCGTCCGCGATGATCCCGGTCCGCTGGTGCCGGGCGCGCTGCTCGGCGCCGAGGGCCCGCACGATGTCGTCGCGCTGGTCGACGGGGACCGGCATGCCCTCCTGGCCGCAGTCGGCGAAGCTGTTGTCCGGTTCGTTGAAGGGGCTGATGTAGTCGAGCCGGACGCCCTGCCGGGCGAAGTGGCCGGTCACATCGGCGATGTACCGGGCGAAGTCGGCCTCGTGCTCCGGCAGCAACTGGCCGCCGCAGCTCTTGCCGTTGGTCGTCCACCGGCCCGGCGCGCTGTTCACGAAGCCGATCAGGTCCTTGACGCCGTACCGCGCGGCGTAGCCGAGGAAGGTCCGGCCACCCTTGTCCCTGCTCCAGTCGTAGGAGCCGTCGGCGTTCAGGAAGTCCTCCGCGGCGCGGGCGGGCGTGGTGACCCCGGCCCCGCCGCCGCCGATGTTGTAGCGGTACGAGCTGAGGGCCAGGCCCTGTGGGGAGAACAGCAGCTTCGCCACCCGGGCCTGGACGGCGGGCGAGAAGTGCTGGAGGTCGTTGACCCACCAGGCGCCCGAGGCGCCGATGTCGTCGATGGTCTGGGCGGCGTGCGGCGAGACCTCGGCGGCGGCCGGGGCCCCGCCCGCCGCGGTGTCACCGGCGCTCGCGGGCGGGGCGGTGAGCAGGGCTCCCACGGCGGCCAGCGCGGCCGCGGCCGACCCGAGCAGGGATCTCTTGCGGGGGTGAGACACGTGCATCCCTTCCGTCGTCATGAAGGTGGTGCGGTACGGCTCCTTGCGAGGGTGGTGCGCTTTGCGGCCCGCTGCCCCACGGCCTGCAAGGCCCCTTCGAGCGCGAACGTCGCCGCGCCCAGCGACACCGGGTCGGTGGGGATCGGGGAGAGGACGATCTCGGTGGCCGCCAGCGGCCGGCGCAGCGCGTGCCGGGCCACCGCCTGCCGGACCTCGGCGAGCAGCGGCTCGCCGAGCCGGGAGGCGACCCAGCTGCTGAGCACGATCACCTCCGGGTTGAGCAGATTGATCAGGTCGGAGATGCCGGCGCCCAGGTAACGGGCCGTGTCCCGCAGCACCTTGAGCGCCACCGGGTCCTGGGCGGCGACGGCGCGGGCCAGCGCGTCGACGGTGGCCGTCTGGTCGTCGGGGTGCAGAAGGAGTGACTGCGGGCTGAGTTCGCGCAGGTTCTGCATGATGCCGGGCGCGCCGACATAGGTCTCCACGCAGCCGTGGTTGCCGCAGTGGCACAGCCGGCCGTCCAGCACCAGCGTGGTGTGCCCCCACTCGCCGGCGCTGTTGCTGACTCCCCGGTGCAGTCCGCCGCCGAGCGCCAGCCCCGCGCCGACCCCGGTGCCGAGGTTGACCACGACGGCGTCCCCGCGGCCCCGGGCCGCCCCGAACCACAGCTCAGCGACCGCGCAGGCGCGCAGCGGGTTGTCCAGGTACAGCGGGTAGGCGATGTGTTCGGCGAGCAGGTCCAGCAGCGGGACGTCGTGCCAGTTCCAGTTGGGCGCGTACTCGGCGACGCCGGTGGCCCGGTCCACCTGGCCCGGCACGCTCACCCCGACCCCGAGCACCCGCGCCGCCTCGACACCGGCCTGCGCGACCACCGAGCCGACGGCGGCGGCGACATGCCCGACGACCTGCTCCGGGCGGCTCTCGCCGGGCCCGATCTCCTCGTCGGCGCGGGCCAGCACGTTCAGCGCCAGGTCGAACAGCTCGACGTGGACATAGGTCTCGGCGATGTCGACGCCGATCAACGCGCCCCCCGACGCGTTGACGGCCACCAGTCCCCGGGGGCGGCCCCCGGCGGAGTCCTCGAAACCGACCTCGGTGATCATCCGGAGGTCCAGCAGCTCCCCGACGAGCGTGGCGACCGTGGCGAGGCTCAGCCCGGTGGCGGCCGCCAGCTCCTGCCGGGAGGTGGGGGACTCGGCGATGATCTGGCGCAGCACCTCGTAGCGGTTCGCGGTGCGGATGTCACGTGACGTGCGCTTCACGAGGCTGCCCTCCCGTCCCGTCCAGGCCCGGCCGGGCGGCTCCGCACCGGCGCGGGCGTCAGGCTATGGGCTGCGGAGGACTTTCGACAAGGGGTTAGGAAAGGGATTGGAGAAAGTCCCTTCCGCCGCCCTGTCCCGGGTGCGGGGGTCAGCCGTCGAGAAGGTCCCGGACGAACGCGTTGCTGAACGTGCCGGCCGGGTCGAGGGAGCGGGCCAGCTCGCGGAAGGCGGCCAGACGCGGGTACCGCTGCCGCAGGGCCGGGGCCGGGATGCCGTAGACCTTCCCCCAGTGCGGGCGCGGCCCGAACGGCTCCAGCACTTCCTCCAGCCGCCGCACCACCGGCAGTACGGCCGTCTCGTCGCGCACCCAGGTGAAGTGCAGGGCGACCGAGTCCCGGCCGTGGGCGGGGCTGAGCCACTGCGCGTCGGCGGCGACCGTGCGCACCTCGCAGATCTGGAGCACTCCGGCGACGGCCCGCCGTACCCGGCCGACCGCGTCCAGCGCGTCGACGGCCGCCGAGCGCGGGAGCAGGTACTCCGTCTGGATCTCCTCCCCGCTGCTCGGCGTGAACTCCGCCCGGAAGTGCGGCAGCCGCTCGTGCCAGGGCCCCGGCACGCCCAGCTGCTCGGTGCAGTTCTCCGCGGGCATGCCCGGCACCGGGTGTACCGCAGTGGCCGCGGGCGCCGCCCACGGGAAGTCCACCGCCGGCCGGTCGGTGCGCCGCTTGACCCACACCTGCCGGAACCCCGCGTCCCGCCAGTCGGTGAACAGGCTCACGCTGTAGCCGGCCGCCATGACGGCCTCGAAGTCCAGGCCCTTCGTGGGCAGTTCGGTGAACACACGCTGCTCCACCTCGAACGCCGGCTCCAGTCCGAGGGTCAGCGCGGTGACGACGCCCAGCGCGCCCAGCGAGGTCACGGCGCCGTCGAACCGCGGGTCACCGCGGCCGATCGTCACCGTCGAGCCGTCCGCGACGACCAGCTCCACCTCCCGCACCGCCGCCGCCAGCGGCCCGTTGGCGACGCCCGAGCCGTGGGTGCCGGTCGCCACCGAACCGGCCACCGAGATATGCGGCAGCGAGGCCATGTTGGGCAGCGCCAGGCCGTACGCGTGCACCGCGCGGGCCAGTTCGGCGTACCGCACCCCGCCCGACACCCGGACCGTGCGGGCCGCCGAGTCCACCTCGATCACCGGCGGCAGCCCGGCGGTGGACAGCAGTACCCCGTCCGGGCCCGGGTCGGCGATGCGGTTGAACGAGTGCCCGCTGCCCAGCGCCCGCACCCGGGTGCTGCCGGCCACCAGCGCCCGGAGCGCGTCGACCGTGGCGGGGCGGTGGAACTCCTTGGCCGTGAAGGTGATGGTGCGCGCCCAGTTGGCGACCGACCCGGCGGTCCCGGCCGTTTCCGTCATCGTTGCGTCCCTCCCGAGAGTCCGTGTCCGTCGACCCTCTCATTCGCTCCGGCCCCCGGTAGAGAGCGCTTGCTGGGGTGCTGCTGATTTAGTCGTATAGAGCAGATGTAAGTGCTGTTTCCGTAAATCGATCGCGTCTCCTGCTGCGATATCGGTACCGTCTCCGCTCATGACTCCGGAACCGCTCCCCGCCCAGCTCCCCGTCACCGACCGCACCCGGCACCGCAGGCTGCGCGAGCAGGGGAGCCTGGAGCGGGCCGATCTGGAGGCGATCCTCGACGCGGGGTTCGTCTGCCATCTGGGCGTCGTGGTGGACGGCCGGCCGTTCGTCGTGCCGACGGTGTACGGGCGGGACGAACGGTGGCTGTACGTCCACGGGTCCGTGGCCAGCCGCAGCCTGGCCGGCGGGACGCCCGTCTGCGTGACCGTGACGCACGTCGACGGGCTGGTGCTCGCCCGCTCCGTCTTCGAGCACGGCGTGAACTACCGCAGCGCCGTCATCCACGGCGACGCCCGGCCGGTCACCGATCCGGAGGAGAAGCTGACGGGACTGCGCCTGCTCACCGAGCACACGGCACCCGGACAGTGGTCGTACGCCCGCCGTCCGAACCGCAAGGAGCTGGCCGCCACCACCCTGCTCGCCCTCTCCCTCGAAGAGGCCTCCGTCAAGATCCGCACCGGCGCCCCCGACGACGGCGACGGCCCCGACGCGGCCCTCGGGCTGTGGGCCGGGGTGCTGCCGCTCACCGCCGCGTGGGGCGACCCGGTGGCCGACCCGGCGCTGCCGCCGGGCACCGCCGTACCGGAACACATCGCGCGCCGTGCAGGGACCCGGCACGGCTGAGCCGGGGGCGGGGGCATACGGTGAGAGGCGAACGCCTGAGCCGGGAGGAGACAGACGGATGGGCAGTCGCACCGCGCTGGTCGAGGATCTGATGGAGCGGTTCCCGCACGTACCGCGGGAGGCCGTCTTCAAGGAGGACCTGCTCCGTGGCGGAGTGGCCTTCGACCCGTC
This sequence comes from Streptomyces sp. NPDC031418, assembly GCF_055581605.1. Classification (NCBI taxonomy): domain Bacteria; kingdom Bacillati; phylum Actinomycetota; class Actinomycetes; order Kitasatosporales; family Streptomycetaceae; genus Streptomyces; species Streptomyces sp. NPDC031418. The sequence continues at coordinate 360,035 of NZ_JBVIJC010000004.1, read as the reverse complement.
CGCGCTCAGTGACAACGAGGGCGGCGAGGTCAAGCCGAAGTCGTACTTCATCTTCTCCTTCGACCACGGCACCCTGCCCGAGCTGGGCGAGGCCGCGCTGCGCCGGCCCCCGGAGGAGATCATCCTCACCGGCGGGCCGTACGACCTGCGGCGGACCGTCGTCTCGGTGCGGGTGAACCCCGCCTCGCCGTACCGGGTGGCGGCCGACGACGCGGGCCTGCTCGGGCTCTACCTCGACGGCCGGCGCATCGCCGACGTCGGTGTGCCGCCCATGCCCGAGTACTACCGGCACACCCTCTCCAACGGGAAGTCGGTCATGGAGGTCGCCCCCACCATCCAGTGGGGCTACCTGATCTATCTGACCGTCTTCCGGGTGTGCCAGTACTTCGGCGCCAAGGAGGAGTGCCAGTACTGCGACATCAACCACAACTGGCGCCAGCACAAGGCGGCCGGACGTCCCTACACCGGGGTGAAGGACGTCGAGGAGGTCCTGGAGGCCCTCGAGATCATCGACCGGTACGACACCCAGCGGGCGTCCACCGCCTACACGCTGACCGGCGGTGCGATCACCAAGACGGTCGCCGGGCGGGACGAGGCCGACTTCTACGGCCACTACGCCAAGGCCATCGAGGAGCGCTTCCCGGGCCGCTGGATCGGCAAGGTCGTGGCGCAGGCGCTGCCCAAGGCGGACGTACAGCGGTTCAAGGACTACGGCGTACAGATCTACCACCCCAACTTCGAGGTGTGGGACCGCCGGCTGTTCGAGCTGTACTGCCCCGGCAAGGAGCGGTACGTCGGCCGGGACGAGTGGCACCGGCGCATCCTGGACTCCGCGGACGTCTTCGGCGCCCGCAACGTCATCCCCAACTTCGTGGCGGGGGTGGAGATGGCGGAGCCGTTCGGCTTCACCACCGTGGACGAGGCCATCGCCTCCACCACCGAGGGCCTGCGGTTCTTCATGTCGCACGGCATCACGCCCCGCTTCACCACCTGGTGCCCGGAGCCGACCACCCCGCTCGGCAAGGCCAACCCGCAGGGCGCGCCGCTGGAGTACCACATCCGGCTGCTCCAGGCCTACCGGCAGACGATGGAGGAGTTCGGGCTGTCCTCCCCGCCCGGCTACGGCCCGCCCGGCCCCGGCCACGCCGTCTTCTCGGTCAGCTCCTTCATGGACAGCCTGCCCGCCGAGGACCCGGCCGAGGAGCCTGCCGAGGCGTGAGGCCGGGAGCGCCACCGGTTGTGAACAGGTCGCTTGTCAGTTGTGTCGACAGCGTGAAAGGCTCTGTGTCCTGCCGCGAGGTTCCGTACAACTCCCTTTCCCGCCCGGTGAGTTGACCTCGCACGTGGATGCAGGAGTCCCATGCCCGACCTGCCGACCCCCAAGGACGCGACCGAGTCCGCGCTGTTCTCGGAGTGCTGGGACGCGGTGCTCTCCTACGCGGACCTGTGCACATCCGGGTCCTTGACGGCACACCAGCTGGCCACCGAGGCGTTCACCCTCGGCATGCGCGAGGTCCGCGGCGCCGCCGGTGCCCAGGTGCGCGGCGCCGCCCGGCGCACCACCCGGCTGCCCACGATCCCGGCGCTGCTCATCGCCGTCCGCGACACCGCCGCCGGCTGGGAGGCGGCCGGGCAGGGACACCGGCTCGACCCCGACCTGCGGCTGTGGCTCAACTCCCCGGCGGCGGCCCGCCATGCCGGGCCGCCGCTGCACCGCCCTGTCGCCCTGCGCGGCCTGCGGGACATGCAGGAGGCCGACGCGACGCTGCTGTGGCTGGCCGAGGTCGAGGCGCTGCCGCTGCCCACGGTCGCCCGTCGGCTGGGCCTCGACCCGGCCCGCGTCGCCGACGAACTCGACCAGGTGCGCACGCTGTTCCGGGACCGCTGCCACCGGGCACACCTCGACACCCCGATGGACGCCGAGTGCCGTAGCTACGCCCGGCTGCTGGACGCGGTCACCCGCTCCGCCGCCGACACCCCGGAGGACCTCTCCCGGCACCTCGCGACCTGTGTGCGGTGCGCCGAGGCCGCCGCCTGTCTGCGGCTGCACGGCGGCGGACTGCCCGCCGCCCTCGCCGGCGGGGTGATCGGCTGGGGCGGCCTCGCCTACCTGGAACGCCGCCGCCGGGCCACCGAGGTCCGGCTCGGCGCCGCCGCCCGCGCGGGCACCGGGGAACCCGAGCAGGATGCGGGCCGCGGCCGTGCGCTGCGCGGCGGCCTGATCGCCGCCGCCGTCCTGCTGTCGGCGCTGGCGCTCGCCGTGTCGATGATGCCGTTCGGCGGCTCCGGCGACGGCACCGCCTCCGCCCACGACGACAGCCGCCCGATCGCCGACCCCGGCGTCTCCCGCACCACCACCGCCCCCGCCCCGGCGACCCCCTCCGCCTCGGCCGCCGTCTCCACCTCCACCTCTGCCTCCGCCTCCGCCGGTGTCCCCTCCGCCACCGGCACCCGCCACACCCCGGCCGGCGGCAAACCCGACCCCGAGCCCCAGGGCACCTCCGCCACCACGCACCGCCCCGCCCCCGGCCCCACCAGCGCGCCCGCCACCGCCACCGCCTGCCGGGTCGCCTACGACCTCGTCAACCAGTGGCCCGACGGCTTCCAGGCCACCGTCACCGTCACCACCGCCTCGGCGCTCACCGACTGGCATGTCTCCTGGAGCTTCCGCGACGGCCAGCGGATCACCCAGATGTGGGACGCCACCGCCCGGCAGGACGGCCCCCGGGTCACCGCCACCGCCGCGGACTACAACCGGTCCGTCGCCGCCCACGCCACCCTGTCCTTCGGCTTCCTCGCCTCCTGGCAGGAGAAGAACCGCACGCCGTACGCCTTCACGCTGAACGGAGCCCGCTGCACGACGGGCTGAGGCGTGGTCACCACTGCGCGGTGGGGGACCGGGGCGGAAATTCGGTGGTGCCGGAATGCGGCCGCCTCTAGGGTGGGATCCGCTTCAGGCAGTGGCCGGCGGCCGCTGCCGTCTGTCGAGTGAGAAACGGGAGGTGTGTGATCGATGACTGTCTCTGTGACGGGCGTTGCCCGCGACCAGAAGTTCGTCCACTCCACCTCCGTGGCCACCGGCTGAACCCGTAGCGCGTCACCCGCGCCCGCCCGGGGCCACCCTTGTGAAGGGTCTCCCTTGACTTCCACCTCCGCAAGTTCCGCCGCGCTCGCTCCCTACGGTTGGGACCAGGACTGGGCCGACGTGTTCGCCCCGTACGCCGCTCAGGGGCTGCTGCCCGGGCGGGTCGTCCGGGTCGACCGGGGCCAGTGCGATGTCGTCACCGCCGACGGGGTCGTGCGCGCCGACACCGAGTTCGTCGTGCCCCGCGATCCGATGAAGGTCGTGTGCACGGGGGACTGGGTCGCCGTCGACCCGGCCGGCGATCCCCGTTACGTCCGCGTGTATCTGCCGCGCCGCACCTCCTTCGTCCGCTCCACCTCCTCCAAGCGGTCCGAGGGGCAGATCCTCGCGGCCAACGTCGACCACGCCGTCGTCGCCGTGTCCCTCGCCGTCGAGCTGGACCTCGGCCGCGTCGAACGCTTCCTCGCCCTCGCCTGGGAGTCCGGCGCCCAGCCCGTCGTCGTCCTCACCAAGGCCGACCTGGTGCCGGACCCGGTCACCCTGGCCCATCTCGTGCGGGACGTCGAGACCAGCGCGCCCGGGGTGCCCGTGCTGGCCGTCAGCGCGCTCGGCGGCGACGGGCTCGATCCGCTGCTCGCGCTGGTCGGCACCGGGACCTCCGTGCTGCTCGGTCAGTCCGGCGCGGGCAAGTCCACGCTGGCCAACGCGCTGGTCGGCGCGGACCTGATGGACGTACAGGCCGCCCGGGACGTCGACGGCAAGGGGCGGCACACCACCACCACCCGCAATCTGCTGCCCCTGCCCTCCGGCGGGGTGCTCATCGACACCCCCGGGCTGCGGGGCGTCGGCCTGTACGACGCCGAGGGCGGGGTCGGGCAGGTGTTCGCCGAGATCGAGGAGCTCGCCGAGGACTGCCGGTTCTCCGACTGCGCGCACGAGAGCGAGCCGGGGTGCGCGGTGCGCGAGGCGACGGAGAGCGGGGCACTGGCCGTACGACGGCTGGAGAGCTACCGCAAGCTGATGCGCGAGAACCAGTGGATCGTGGCGAAGAGCGATGCCCGGGTCCGGGCCGAGCTGCGGCGGGACTGGAAGCGCAAGGGCGCCGCCGGGCGGGCCGCGATGGACCTCAAGCGGGGGCGTCTGCGGTAGCAGCCGCTCCCTCCCGGTCGCCGTGTCCGATTTCCGCTGGCCGTGTGGGTGTCCCCGTCCCCACACTGGACAGTGTGATGGACGAGGACACCCGGTACGAAGCCGTGCGGAGCCGGGACGGGCGGTTCGACGGCGTGTTCTTCTTCGCCGTCGAGACCACCGGGATCTACTGCCGGCCCAGCTGCCCGGCGGTGACGCCGAAGCGGCGCAACGTGCGGTTCTTCCCGACGGCCGCCGCCGCGCAGCGCGCCGGGTTCCGGGCCTGCCGGCGGTGCCGGCCGGACGCGGTGCCCGGCTCGGCGGAGTGGAACGTCCGCGCGGACGCCGTCGGCCGGGCCATGCGGCTGATCGCCGACGGGGTCGTGGACCGGGAGGGCGTCGCGGGGCTTGCCGCCCGGCTCGGCTACAGCACCCGGCAGGTGCAGCGGCAGCTCACCGCCGAGCTGGGCGCCGGGCCGGTGGCGCTCGCCCGGGCCCAGCGGGCGCACACCGCGCGGGTGCTGTTGCAGACCACCGAACTGCCGGTCACCGAGATCGCGTTCGCCTCCGGGTTCGCCAGCGTCCGGCAGTTCAACGACACCGTCCGCGAGGTGTACGCGGCCACCCCGACCGGGCTGCGGGCCGCCGCGCCGCAGGGCCGCCGGGCCGCCCCGGGCACCGGTATCCCGCTGCGGCTCGCCCACCGCGGCCCGTACCAGGCCGCCGCCGTCTTCGACCTGCTCGCGGCGGAGGCGGTGCCGGGTGTCGAGGAGGTGACCGGCGCCGTCGGCGGCCGTACCTACCGGCGCACCCTGCGGCTGCCGTACGGCACCGGGATCGTCGCCGTCGCCGAGCGCACCCGGGCCCCGCGGGCGGGCACCGGCACGCATCCGGGCGGCTGGCTCGACGCCCGGCTGCGGCTGACCGACCCCCGGGACCTGACCACCGCCGTGCACCGGCTGCGGCGGCTGTTCGACCTGGACGCCGACCCCTACGCCGTCGACGAACGGCTCGGCGCCGACCCCCGGCTGGCCCCGCTGGTCGCCGCCCGGCCGGGGCTGCGCTCGCCCGGCGCCGTCGACCCGCTGGAGCCCGCCGTACGCGCCCTGGTGGGCACGGAACGCGCCGCGGAGCTGGTGCGGCGGTACGGCAAGGCGCTGGACGCGCCCTCGGGCAGCCTCACCCGGCTGTTCCCGGAACCCGGTGTGCTCGCCGAGGCCGAGCCGGACGGCCCGTTGGGCGCGCTGGCCGCCGCGCTCGCCGACGGCACGCTACGGCTGGACCCCGGCGCCGACCGGGACGCGGCCCGGGACGCGCTGCTCGCCCTGCCCGGCATGGACCCGGAGGCCGTCGCCGCGATCCGTGTCCGCGCGCTCGGCGATCCGGACGTGGCCCCGCCGGGTGCCGAGCTGCCCGACGCCTGGCGGCCGTGGCGGTCGTACGCGGTGCGGCATCTGCGGGTGGCGGGGGAGTGGTGAGGGAGGCGCCCGGCCGTCCCGTGGGGCCTCAGGACGGTTCGTCGGCAGAGGCGTCGGGGGTGGGGTCCGGGGGGGCCGGTGCAGGGTGCAGAAGGGTGTCCAGGGCGGCCCGCAGATAGCGCTCCAGGGTCGCGTCGTCGCGTGCAGCCAGGGCGGGGGGCCGGATCTCCGTGCGCATCAGACTGGTGCCGAGCATCCAGGCCGCCAGCAGCTCGGCACGCAGCTCGGCATCCGGTCCGCCGAGCCGGGCGGCCAGCCGCTTGGAGAACACCTCGGTGAACTCCGCGCGCAGCCGCTCCACCGCCTCCTCGCGGCCGGAGGAACGCAGCACGGTCAGCACCGGGTGCGGGAAGCCGTCCTCCTTCGGCGCGCCCCGGAGCAGTGCGCAGATCCAGTCGGGTATCGCCTCGACCGGCTCCGCCAGCAGCGGCTCGAATATCCGCCCGGGGGCCGCCACATCGTTGAACAGCGCTGCCTTCGAGCCGAAATAGCGGTACACCAGGGCCGCGTCCACACCGACGTCGCCCGCGATGTCGCGCACGCTCGTGCCCTCGTATCCGTACTTGCCGAAACGGAAGGCCGCGGCGGCCCGCAGCGCGGTGCGCGTGGCCGAGGCCGAGCGCTTGTGGGCGGGGGGCGGGGCCACCGCCTTGGACGCCTCGCCGTTCTGCGCTTCCGTCACGTCACTGCACCTCCGTCGTCCACGGCCCTGCGGCATCCGCCCATGTTCCAGGGTGTCGCCGCTGTCTCAAAGTCAGCGACCGTTGTCATCAAACGTTGACTTGTGTTCGTGCCGCGTGCCATACCTGGAGCAGTCAACGCTTGATGACTTTGATAGACGCCGTGCACCTCACCCGCCGTGCGCCGCCGCAGCCGTAGCGCGCGGCCTGCCCCACCGACCCGGAAAAGGTGATCTTCTGTGTCCCTTCGACGCGTTGCCGTGATCGGAACCGGTTACGTCGGCCTGACCACCGGTGCCTGTCTGGCCTCTCTCGGGCACACCGTGGTGTGCGCGGACGCCGACCCGACCAAGGTCGAACGACTGCGCCAGGCCCAGGTCGACATCCTGGAGCCGGGCCTGACCGAGACCGTCCGGGAGGCGCTGGACGCCGGCCTGCTGGAGTTCACCGGCGACGCCGTGGCCGCCGTCGCCGAGGCCGAGGTGGTCTTCCTCTGCCTGCCCACACCCATGGGCGCGGGCGGCGCGGCCGATCTCGCCGCCGTCGAGGCGGTCGCCGCGCAGATCCGCGAGGCGCTGCCGCCCGGCGTGGTCGTCGTCAACAAGTCCACCGTGCCGGTCGGCACCAGCGAGCGGGTCGCCACGCTCCTCGGCCGGGACGACATACCCGTGGTGAGCAACCCCGAGTTCCTGCGCGAGGGCCGCGCCGTCCACGACTTCCTGCACCCGGACCGCATCGTGATCGGCGCCGCCGACCGGCAGGCTGCCCGGCGCGTGGCCGACCTGTACGCCGCGCTGGACGCGCCGCTGGTGCTCACCGACCCGGCCAGCGCCGAACTCACCAAGTACGCGGCCAACTTCTTCCTCGCGATGAAGCTGTCCTTCGCCAACAACCTCGCCACCGTCTGCGAACGCTTCGGCGCCGACATCGCCGATGTCACCGAGGGCATCGGACGCGACCCGCGCATCGGCTCGGCGTTCCTGCGGCCCGGTCCCGGCTGGGGCGGCTCCTGCCTGCCCAAGGACACCCACGCCCTGCTGACCGCGTGCGAACAGGCCGACGTCGATTTCCCGTTGCTGCGCGCCACCATCGAGACCAACGTCACCCACCAGCGCCGGCTCGTCGCCCGCGTGGCCGCGGCCTGCGGGCGCGGCGAGGACGGTTCGCTGCACGGGGTACGGCTCGCCCTGTACGGCCTGACCTTCAAGGCCGGCACCTCCGACCTGCGCGACTCGCCCGCGCTGGCCGTGGCCCGGCTGCTGCGTGAGCGGGGCGCCGAACTCACCGCGTACGACCCCGCGTTGCGCAGCCTGCGGCCCGACCTGAGCGATCTGGTCGACCTCGTGGACGACCCGGTGCGGGCGGCGGAGGGCGCGGTGGCCTGTGTGGTCCTCACCGAGTGGCCCGAGCTGCGCGACCTGGACTGGGCGGCCATCGCCGCGCGGATGAGCGGCCACCAGGTGCACGACTTCCGCGATCTGCTGGACGCGGACCGGCTCGCCCGCGCCGGACTGACCTGGCAGGGCATCGGCCGCGCCACCGCACCGGCCGCCGCGGCCTGACGGCCCGGATCCCCCGAACACCTTCGAGAGAACTCCTTCGAGAGAAAGGCCCACCCCCCATGCGGGTTCTGTGCACGACGCTCGGCAGCCCCTCCCACGGGCGTGCCCAACTTCCCCTGCTGCGCGCCCTCGCCGGGGCCGGGCACCAGGTGCGCGTGGTCACCAACGAGACCCTCGCCTCCGTCTTCCGCGCGGACGCGGTCGACGTCCTCCCCGCCTTACCGGAGTTCGACCCCTCCGCCATGATGGGGCCGTACCTCGGCGACCTCCGGGCCATCGCCGACCCGGCGGAGCAGATGGCGGAGCTCACCCGGCTGCTGCCGCGCGCCGTCTCCGGGCCGGGCGTCGAGCGGTTCCTGGAGATCCTGCTCCCGCTCGCCCGGGAGTACCGCCCGGACCTGATCCTCCGCGACGGCATGGACATGGCCGCGGTACTCACGGCCGAACTGCTGGGCGTGCCGCAGCTGCCGACGCCCTCCGGGTTCAGCAACACCGTGGACCCCGCCGAGCTGCTGCCGGGGCTCGGCGAGCGGCGCCGGGAGCTGGGGCTGCCGGTGAGCGACGATCCGCTGTCCGTCGTACCGCACGGCCGTATCGACTATGTGCCGGCCGCCTTCTCCTTCGCCCGGCACCTGCCCCACAGCTGGGCCTACCGGCAGACCGTGGACGTCGAACGCGGCGGGAAGCTACCGCAGTGGGCCGCCGCGCTGCCCGTGGACCGGCCGCTGGTGTACGCCGCGGTCGGCACCGCCCTGCCGATGATGCACGAGCGGGCGGCGGACCCGTCCGATCCGCCGGTCATGGAGCTGCCGGACGCCACCGCGAGTCTGCGCACGCTGCTGGCGGCGGCGGCCGAACTGGAGGACTGCACGGTGGTCGTGTCGACGTCCGGGATACCGGTGGAGACCTCGGCGCTGCCCGGACACGTCCATGTCACCGAGCGGGTGGCGCAGCCGCTGCTGCTGGAGTCGGTCGACCTGTTCGTCACCCACGGCGGGTTCAACAGCATCCGGGAGGCGATGCGCACCGGCACCCCGCTGGCGGTGCTGCCGCACTTCGGCGACCAGCCCGCCAACGCGGACCGGGTGGAGGAACTGGGCCTCGGCCGCCATGTCACCGAGCGCAGCGCGGCCGGCATCGCCGAGGTGTGCCGCAAACTCCTGGCCGACCCGACACCCCGGGCCCGAGCCCGGGCGGCCCAGCTGGCGATGCTGACCCTGCCGGGGATCGAGCAGGCGGTGAGCGACCTGGAGGAAATCGCGGGCACGAGCGGCTGACCGGCTCGCCTGGCTGACCGGCTGGGTCGGCTGATCGGTCGACCGGGTCGACTGGCTGACTGGCCCGCCTGGCTGACCGGCTGTCCTCGGCTCGACCGGCCCGTCTGGCCCGAGTGGCCCGTCTGGCCCGCCCGGCTGCCGGGCTGGGATCGGCTGATCGGTTCGACCGGGTGGACCGGCTCGACTGGCTGACCGGTGTGATCGGTTCGACTGGCCCGACTGGCCCCAGCGGCTCGACTGGCCCGCCCGGCTGACGGGCTGGGATCGACCCGTCTGGCCCGACCGGCCCGACCGGCCCGACCGGCTGACCGGCTCGACCGGCTCGATCGGCCCGACCGGCTCGGCTGGCTGACCGGCTGGGATCGGCTGACCGGCTGACTGGCTCACCGGCTGGGATCGGCTAACCGGGTCGACCGGCCCGTCTGGCCCGACCGGCTGACCGGCTCGACCGGCCCGTCTGGCCCGACTGGCTGACCGGCTCGATCGGCCCGACCGGCTCGGCTGGCTGGCCGGCTGGGATCGGCCGACCGACCGGCCGACCGGCCGACCGGCTGACTGGCTCACCGGCTGGGATCGGCTAACCGGGTCGACCGGCCCGTCTGGCCCGACCGGCTGACCGGCTGGGATCGGCCGACCGGCTCAACTGGCCCGGCTGGCTGACCGGCTGGGATCGACTGACCGGGTCGACCGGCCGGCAGGCCCACGCGCCGCGGTGGCCCCGGGCACCATCGGGGCCGCTCCGGGCACCACCGGGGCCGCCCCGGGCACCACCGGGGCCGCCCCGGGCACCACCGGGGCCGCTCCGGGCACCATCGGGGCCGCCCCCGGCACCACCGGGGCCGCTCCGGCCGGCGCCAACCTCTCCATGCCCGCCCCCACCCCCCGAGGACCGCATGTGACCTTCTCCGACCCCGATATACAAGAACAGGGCGCGGCCGGGGATGCGCCCGCGCGGCTCACCCACCGGCAGATCACCACCGTCCTGTCCGGGCTGGTGCTCGGCATGTTCCTGGCGGCGCTGGACCAGACCGTGGTGTCCTCCGCGCTGCGGACCATCGCCGACGACCTGCACGGGCTGACCGCGCAGGCCTGGGTGACCACCGCGTATCTCATCACCGCCACGCTGGCGACCCCGCTGTACGGCAAGCTGTCCGACATCCACGGCCGCCGGCGCGTCTATCTCGTGGCGCTCGCCCTGTTCGCGGCCGGCTCGCTGCTGTGCGGCGGCGCCCGGTCGATCTACGAACTCGCGGCCTTCCGCGCCGTACAGGGCCTCGGCGGCGGCGGGCTGATGTCGCTCGCGATGACGATCGTCGCCGACATCACCACGCCCCGGGAGCGGGGCCGCTACCAGGGCTGGTTCATGGCCGTGTTCGGCGGTGCCAGCATCGTCGGCCCGCTGGTGGGCGGTGCCTTCGCGGACCGGGCCACCCTGCTCGGGATCGCCGGCTGGCGCTGGATCTTCCTGATCAACGTGCCGCTGACGGCCGTGGCCGCCGTCACCATCGTCCGCGTGCTGCGCTTTCCGCACCGGCGGGTGCGGCACCGGCTCGACCACCTCGGGGCGCTGGCGCTGGCCGTGGGGCTGGTGCCGCTGCTCACCGTCGCCGAGCAGGGCCGCAGCTGGGGGTGGGGATCGCCCCGGGCGCTGCTGATGTACGCCGTCGGCGCGCTGGGGCTCGCCGGGTTCGCCGTGGTGGAACGGCGGATGGGCGATGCGGCGCTGCTGCCGCCGCGCCTGTTCCGCATCCGTGCCTTCCGGCTGGGCGTCGGGCTGCACTTCCTCGTCGGCGTCGCCATGTTCGGCGCGATGACGACGCTGCCGCTCTACCTCCAGCTCGTCCGCGGGCTGAGCCCGATGGGGGCGGGCCTGGCCTCCCTGCCCACGGTCGCCGCGAACCTCGCGGTGACCCTGCTGGTGGGCCGGCTGATCGCCCGGACCGGCCGGTTCAAGGTGCATCTCGTGGCCGGCGCGGGCTCGCTCACCGCGGCGCTGCTGGTCTTCGCGACGCTGGGGGTGGACAGCCCGCTGTGGCACGCGGCGCTGGGCATGGCACTGCTGGGTGCGGGGCTCGGCGCGTCGATGCAGACGCTCACCACCCTCGCGCAGAGCGAGGTGCCGCGTGCCGACATGGGCGCGGCGACGGCGTCGGTCAACTTCTTCCGCTCCAACGGCGGCACGGTCGGTACGGCGGCCTTCCTGTCGGTGCTGTTCAGTACGGCGGCCGGCAAGATCGCCGGCCGGCTGGCCGAGGCCCGCCACGACCCGGCCTACCGCCGTCTGCTGGAGCAGCCCGACACCGCGCACGCCCTGGCGTCAGTGGTGCGTCCCGGCGGCGGGGTCGACCTGGAGGACTCCGCCTTCCTGCGCGCCCTCGACCCCGCCGCGGCGCGGCCGTTCCTGGAGGGGTACGTCTCCTCGATGCGGCTCGTGTTCCTCGTCGGCGCCGCCGTGTCCCTGGTGGCCTTCCTGCTCGCGGCCTGGCGGGTACCGGACCTCACGCTGGCGGACGAGTAGCGGGGCCTTCTCCGTCGGGCAGGAAGACGTGGTCCAGCCGGTAGCGAAGGACGGTGGCGGCGGACTCGGGGCTGCGCTGGCCGACCAGCACGGCGGTGCCGAGGCCCGCGGACAGCGCGAGCAGCGCCACCGCCTCCGCGCCGGGGTCCGTCCCGGGCCGCAGCTTCCCGTCCCGCGCGGCCTGTTCCAGCAGCCGGGCCACGGTGGCCTCGGCGGCGTCCGGTTCCCGGATGAAGGGCTGGGCCGCCAGTGCCTCGTCGGTGACGGACAGGACGGCGTAGGCCGTGTACAGGTGGTGGAAGGTGCGGCTCTCCTCGTCGACCGGGAGGGCCGCCGTGAGCAGCGCCTCCAGCACCGTACGCGGGCCCGGGTCCGCACCGGCGGCCCGGACCCGGGCGGTCACCCGCTGCCCGAACCGCTCGGTGAGATGGCGCAGCCCGAAGAGGAGCAGCTTCTCCTTGGTCTCGAAGTAGTACTGCACCAGCCGCAGCGAGACGCCCGCCTCCGCCGCCACGTCGCGCATCCCCACGGCGTGCAGTCCGAGCCGTGCCGCCGCCCGGACCAGGGCCTCGGCGATCTCGGTCCGCCGCGCTGCGTGGTCCACCCGCCTGGGCATCGTCAGGGTCTCCGCTTCGTCGCCGGCGCTCGGGACGGGCCGCGCCCGCGGCCCGTCTTTGATGATACAGCCGTACCATCATCGTGGTACGGTCGTATCACAAAGATCGACTACCCCGGAGGTGGCCGTGCCCGAGTCCGCAAGCGCCCGTTCCAGGCCCGACGTCGGCCGCTTCGTCAGCGACGCCTGGCGCGACCGCTACTACGCCGCCTGCGACGCGGTCTACGCGCTGGGTGCGCCCGCGTCCTGGGAGCAGGACGTCGAGACGTCCGCCGGCACCACCCACGTCTACCGCTACGACCCCGCCGACCCGGCCGCCCGCGACCGCACCCCCGTCGTCCTGGTGCACGGCGCGGGCTCCTGCTCCGCCATGTGGTATCCGAACACCCCCGCGCTCAGCGCCGAACGCACCGTCTACGCGATCGACACCCCCGGCGACCCCGGCCGCAGCGTGCAGCGCGCCCCCCTCCACGAGCCCGCACGGGTCGCCGAGTGGCTGGACGAGACGCTGGCCGGGCTCGGCCTCGACCAGGTGCACCTCGTCGGCACCTCCTACGGCGGCTGGCTCGCCCTGAACCAGGCGCACCGCAGGCCGGACCGCCTCGCCTCCGTCACACTGCTCGACCCCGGAGGACTGGAGAAGGTGGGGCTGCGCTTCTTCGCGTGGATCTTCGTCAGCCTCCTCGCGACCTTCGCCCCCAAGGCGCTGCGGCCCCGGCTCGCGGCCTGGCTGGAACAGCCCGTGCTGGTCGTGCCGGAGCTGCGCGCCATGGTCCACGCCGGGGTGCGCGCCTACCGCATCCGCCGGCCGGCCCCGCTGCCCCTGTCCGACGCCGAACTGGCCACCGTGCGCACCCCGTTGTACCTGGTGCTCGGCCGGCGCAGCCTGCTGGTGCACCCGCAGCGGCAGGCCGAGCGCGTGCCCCGGCTGATACCGGGCGCCCGGGCGGACATCCTCTCCGGCACCGGCCACGGCCCCCAGATCGACCTGGCCGCCGAGACCAACCGGGCCATGCTGGACTTCATGACGGACACCGAGCGCGACCGCCCGTCGGTGCCGTGACGCGGCTGTTCCGATGCGAATCTGTGTCGACAACCACAGCGAGCTGTCCCCGGATGGGCGCATACTGAGCTATGACCCCGTCTGCTGCACCCAAGCGCCATCTGCCCACCAGCCCCTTCAAGGCCCCGGTCGTACCGGTTCCCAAGCACTTCGCCATGGGTGACCAGGTCACCCACGACGTGTACGGCCTCGGCCGGGTCGTCGGCATCGAGGACGGCATCGCCGCGCTCGTCGATTTCGGCTCGGCACAGATGCGGATCCTGAGCCCCTACGCCAAGATGACCAAGCTGTAGAACCGCTGTGCCCGGTCACGGCACACCAGGCCCCGTCCGGGGCCTGACACGAAAGAGAGATCTCCCATCGACCTGACCTCGCTGTTCTCCGCCCCGGAGGGCCAGCCCCGCTCCTCCGCCCCGGCATCGCCGCCTCCGGCGAACAACCCCTTCCAGGCCCCGGACTTCGGGGAAGCCGAGTCCGGCCCGTACGAGGACGCACCGGATCCCGCCCCGGCCCGGCGCACGGAGCGACCCGAGGCCGCATAGCTCCGCATCGTTCGTCCGAGGCCCGTCGCGCTCCGTCCGCTGCGCCGGACGGGTGGTACGGCGTGGAGGTTCCGGTGGGACCGCGTGGCCGTGTGGCACCGTCGGCTCCGAGGAGCCTCGGGAAGCCTCGGAAGGGCGGGCACGTGCATGACCAAGGTCGGGCGGTTCCTGGCGGTCCTGCTGCTGGCGCTGGCGCCGGGCACGGCAAGGGCGGCGGTGGCCGAGGCACCGGCGCCGCCGCGCTGGACCGGCAGCTGGGAGACGGCGCCGTCCGGCACCGCCGCCGCCCGGCCCGGCGCCGCCGTCCGTGATGTCGTCCACCTCAGCGTCGGCGGCAGCGCCGTGCGGGTACGGCTCAGCAACCGCCTCGGCACCGCGCCGCTGCACCTCGGGACCGTCACCGTCGCACTGCGCCGCGCGGCCGGCCCGGACGCGCTGCCCGGCACCCTGCGCACCGCCACCTTCCGGGGGGCCCGCACGGTCACCGTGCCGCCCGGCCGGGACACCCTCACCGACCCGGTGCCGCTGCGCGTCCCGGCCGGCGCCGACCTGCTCGTCAGCGTCTACACCCCGGACGACGACGGCCCCGCCACCTACCACCGCAGCGCCCTCCAGACCAGCTACCTCGCCCCGGTCGGCGCCGGCCAGGCAGCCGACGAGACCGGCGCCGCGTACACCACGACCACCAGCCACTGGTACTACGTCACCGGCGTCGACGTCCGCGGCCCCGCCGCCGGCAGCATCGTCGCGTTCGGCGACTCCCTCACCGACGGCACCGGCTCCACCGCCGACACCAACCACCGCTGGCCCGACCGGCTCGCCGAGGAACTGGGCCCGCACCGGCTCGGCGTCCTCAACGCCGGCATCGGCGGCAACCGCCTGCTGCACGACGGGGTCGGCCCCAGCGCGCTCACCCGCCTGGACGCCGACGCGCTGAACCGGCCGGGGGTGCGCGTCCTGGTCGTCTTCGAGGGCATCAACGACATCAAGGGCAGCCCGGAGGCGAGCGACCCCGCCGCCTACGCGGACGCCTACCGCGCCGTCGCCGCCCGCGCCCACGCCCGGGGCATCCGGGTCGTCGGGGTCACCCTCACCCCGTTCCGCGGCTACCCCGCGTACACCGCCGCCCGCGAGGCGGTACGGCAGCAGGTCAACGCCTTCATCCGCACCGGCCGCGCCTTCGACGCGGTCGCCGACGCCGACGCCGCCGTCCGCGACCCGGCCGACCCCACCCGCATCCGGCCCGGCTACGACCCCGGAGACCACCTCCACTTCGACGACGCGGGCATGGCCGCGATCGCCCACACGGTCCACCAGGCCCTCGCCCGCCGCCCCTGGGCGTAGCATCTGCGGCGCGCGGTGTTCCGGCCCGCGGGCTCAGCCCGCGACCACCGCTCCCAGCCACGCCCCCACGATCAGCAGGCACGCGAACAGCTCCGCCAGCACGCTCGCGCCCCCCGCCCCCATGGCCGTCCGCAGCGCGGCCATCGCCTCGCCGTGCCGCCCCAGCCGAAGCCGCTCGTGCAGATAGATCCCGGCCAGGAAACCCGGCACCGCGCCCAGCACCGGCAGCACCACGAACCCGAGCAGGCTGCCGACGCCCGCGTACACCGCCATCAGCGGCGTCGCGCCGCTCTCCCGCAGCCGCCGCGGCGGCAGCGCCCAGCGCGCCATCTGCGCCAGCAGCAGCACCCCGGTGGCGCCCACCAGCACACCCCAGGCGACCGGCCGCGGATCGGTCAGCGCCCACCACAGGACCGCGGCCCACACCAGCCACGACCCCGGCACCCCGGGCACCAGCACTCCGCACAGGCCGAGCACGAGCACAACCCCGACCAGCAGGAGTTCCCACACTCCCATCTGCCCAGAGTGCCGGACAACGGAAGAAGCCGCAGGTCACCGGGCGGCTCGGCGGGTGACCCCGTCCCACTCGCGGGCGGCCCGGCCCAGCCGGAGCCGGGTCGTCATCCCGGCCGGTGACCATCAACCGCCCTTTCTCGTACGGCTGTTCGCCCACTCGCCCGACACGCCGCTCGATCATGCGTGCCGCGCCGGATTTTCCCGATGCCCCGTTTTCACACGGCCCGTGCGGTGGACAATGAAGGGCATGAGCCAGCAGGGGGGAAGCAACGCCCGCCAGGGGGACGACTGGTGGGGGCAGCTGTACGACGACTCCACCGCGGACACCGGCCCCACGGCCGCGCCGGATTCCCTGGACGACCGCTTCGCCTCGGCGAAGAAGGCGGTGACGGAGCGGCCGCCCGAACCACCACCGCCCCCTCCCACCCCCCACGCCGACGCGGCGTTCGACGGCGGGACCGGCGCGGAGCCCGCCGCGGTGGACTCCGGCGCCCGGGAACCCGCGGTCCCGCGGCCACGGGCCGCCCACACCCCACCCCCGCCCCCCTCCGCGCCACCCCCGCCCCCCACCGCGCCCGCGGGCCCGACGCCCCCCTCGACACCTATGGCGCCCCCACCCCCGCCGGCCCCCGCACCTCCCCCCGCCGCCCCCGGCGTACCCCCCGCCCCCGACTACGTCGGCTCCGGACCGCCCACCTACGCCCCCGAACCCACCGCGCTGCCCGCGGCCGATCCGGACACCCTGGAGGAGCTGGTCGCGGACACCGTGCTGGACGGGGCGCGGTACGGGGCGTGCACGCTGCGGGCCGCGTCGGTGCGCGGGGACTCGGCGCGCTACCGGGGCGAGCCCCGCCGGGACGTGCTGCTCACCGCGCGGTTCGGGACGGGCGCACAGGCACTGCTGCTCGTCGCGATGGCGACCGGCGCCCGCGGCACACCGGGCGCGCATCTGGCGGCCGCCGAGGCCTGCCGGTGGATCGGCCGGGCGGTGGGCCGCAGCCATCGGCGGCTGGCGGAGGACATCCACGCGGCCCGGCGCGGCGACCTCAAGTCGGGTCTGCACCGGCTCACCGACCGCAGCCTCGGCAGGCTCCGGGCGAGCGCCGTCGAGCAGGGCATCGACCCCGAGGAGTACACGGCGACCCTGCGCTGTCTGCTGCTGCCCGCCGACCCGGACTGCCGTACCCGCGTCTTCTTCGGCGTCGGCGACGGCGGGCTGTTCCGGCTGCGCGGCGGCGAGTGGCAGGACATCGAGCCGCGCCCGTCGCCGCCGGACGACACCGGCGGCGGTCCCGTGCTCGGCTTCGGCTCGGTCCCGGAACGGACCCCGGAGGGCGACCGGCTGACCATGGACCTCGGCATCCCGACCCCGCCGAGCCCCTACGAGCCCGCCCCGGAGCCGCCCCGCGAACCGTTCCGGTTCCGGGCCTCGGTAGCCCGCCCGGGTGATGTGCTGGTGATGAGCACCGCGGGCCTGGCCGACCCGCTGCACGGCGAGCCCGCCCTCTGCGCCTATCTGGCCCGCCGCTGGTCCGGCCGGGCCGCGCCCGGTCTCGCCGCGTTCCTCGCCGACGTCCAGGTGCGGGTGAAGGGGTACGCCGACGACCGTACGGCCGCGGCCGTGTGGGAGGCGTGACGCGGCGACCTGTGCCTGTATGGGTGCATGGCCAAGCAGAACGTAGCCGAGCAGTTCGTCGACCTGCTGGTGCGCGCCGGCGTGCGCCGCCTCTACGGGGTGGTCGGCGACAGCCTCAACCCGGTCGTCGACGCCGTGCGCCGCAACGCCGCCATCGACTGGATCCATGTGCGCCACGAGGAGAGCGCCGCGTTCGCCGCCGGCGCCGAGGCCCAGGTCACCGGGCGGCTGGCCGCCTGCGCCGGCTCCTGCGGCCCCGGCAATCTGCACCTGATCAACGGCCTCTACGACGCCCACCGCTCGATGGCCCCGGTGCTCGCCCTCGCCTCGCACATCCCCTCCAGCGAGATCGGCCTCGGCTACTTCCAGGAGACCCACCCGGACCGGCTCTTCACCGAGTGCAGCCACTACAGCGAGCTGATTTCCAGCCCGAAGCAGATGCCCCGCCTGGTGCAGACCGCCATCCAGCACGCGGTCGGCCGCCGCGGGGTCAGCGTGGTCGCGCTGCCCGGCGACATCGCCGCCGAACCCGCCCCGGACAAGGCCCCCGAGAGTGCCCTCGTCACCTCCCGGCCCACCGTGCGGCCCGGCGACGCCGAGCTGGACGCGCTGGTGGAGATGATCGACGCGGCCGGCAAGGTCACCCTGTTCTGCGGCAGCGGCACGGCCGGGGCGCACGCCGAGGTGATGGAGTTCGCCGGGCGGATCAAGGCACCCGTGGGACACGCCCTGCGGGGCAAGGAGTTCATCCAGTACGACAACCCGTACGACGTCGGCATGAGCGGCCTCCTCGGCTACGGCGCCGCCTACGAGGCCACCCACGCGTGCGATCTGCTGATCCTGCTCGGCACCGACTTCCCGTACAACGCCTTCCTGCCCGACGACGTCCGCATCGCCCAGATCGACGTACGGCCGGAGGTCCTCGGCCGCCGGTCCCGGCTCGACCTCGCCGTGTGGGGCGACGTCCGCGAGACGCTGCGCTGCCTGATCCCGCGGGTGCGGGAGAAGACGGACCGGCGCTTCCTCG
The DNA here is from genome assembly GCF_055581605.1 of Streptomyces sp. NPDC031418. Lineage (NCBI taxonomy): Bacteria > Bacillati > Actinomycetota > Actinomycetes > Kitasatosporales > Streptomycetaceae > Streptomyces > Streptomyces sp. NPDC031418. The sequence continues at coordinate 341,563 of NZ_JBVIJC010000004.1, read as the reverse complement.
ACCGGATGCTGCGCAGACACGCCGACGCCCTGGAGGGCGTGGTCAAGGCGTACACCCGCAAGGTCGACAAGCACGTCCCGATCCACCCCGAGTACGTGGCGGCGGTCCTGGACGAGATCGCCGCCGACGACGCGGTGTTCACCGTCGACACCGGGATGTGCAACGTGTGGGCGGCACGGTACGTCTCGCCCAACGGGCGGCGCCGGATCATCGGTTCCTTCTCGCACGGGTCGATGGCGAACGCGTTGCCGATGGCGATCGGCGCCCAGTTCACCGACCGGCGCCGGCAGGTGGTCTCGATGTCCGGCGACGGCGGCTTCTCCATGCTCATGGGCGACTTCCTGACCCTCGTGCAGTACGACCTTCCGGTGAAGGTCGTACTGTTCAACAACTCCTCCCTCGGCATGGTGGAGCTGGAGATGCTGGTCTCCGGGCTGCCCTCGTACGGCACCGCCAACACCAACCCCGACTTCGCCGCCGTCGCCCGCGCCTGCGGGGCGTACGGGGTCCGGGTCGAGAAGCCCAAGCAGCTCGCCGGGGCGCTCCGGGACGCCTTCCGGCACCGGGGTCCGGCGCTGGTCGACATCGTCACGGACCCCAACGCCCTGTCCATCCCACCGAAGATCAGCGCCGAGATGGTCACCGGGTTCGCGCTGTCCGCGTCGAAGATCGTGCTGGACGGCGGGGTCGGCCGGATGCTTCAGATGGCCCGGTCCAACCTGCGCAACGTACCGCGGCCCTGAGCCGGCCCACCCCTCGCCGCGGGGATCGGATTTCGGCCAGTTTCGGCCGAGGTGGGGAGGGGGTCACCAGGGGTGTCCGGTCCGTCCCGGCCGGTGTCCCGGGGTGTCCGGGGCGGCCTGCGCAGTGCCGGAGGGTGGCCGAAGGGCCGCGGCGGCGTCCGGCGGGTGCCGGACGAAGGGCGCGAGCGTGGCCGAACCGCCGGTCATCGGGGCGGCCAAAGGACTGCCCGGGAGCCCGCTGGGCAAGCATCCCCCGTGAACGTGTTCGACCACCAGGGGCAGGGTCCGAGCGGCGTGCGGGCGGGGGTCATGAAGAGGCAGGCGCGAGGAGGCGGTTCCAGGGCCGTCGGGGCCTTCTCGGCGACGACGGGGGACGAGGCGGGGGACGCCGTGGGGGCAGGGTCCGACACCATCACCGAACACGCGCACCGGCTCCGGCGCAGGCTGGGGCGGGCGGATCTGCGGGCGGTGCCCGAGGCCCGGCGGGAGCTGCGCGCACTGCTGCGGCACTGGGGCAGACCGGGCCGCTCCGAGATAGCCGAGCTGCTCACCAGCGAACTCGTCACCAACGCCCTGGTGCACACCGACCACGACGCCGTGCTGACGGCCGTCGTCGGACCGGACGGACTGCGCGTGGAGGTACGGGACTTCGTGGGCCGCAGACCCGAGCTGCACGCCCCGGAGGGGGACGAGGACACGCACGGCCGGGGCCTGGTCCTGGTGGAGTCCCTCGCGGACGCCTGGGGCGTACGGCCGCACGGCGTGGGCAAGTCGGTGTGGTTCCACCTGGACGCCGAGGCGGCCTAGCCCGGTCACCGGGGGCAGGGCGGGTACGGCGACAGACGCGCACGGGACGGGGGCGCGACCCGTGTGGTCGCGCCCCCGTCCCGTGTGTCCGTCCCCTGTGCGGCGGCTGCCCGCGGACGGATCAGCCGAACTGCTGCTCCAGGTCCTTGAGCTTGCGTTCCAGAGAGTCCAGGCGCGGCAGGGCCTGGGTGTCGTCCTCCGCGGTGAGGTCGACGGTGGTCACCGGCTCAGCCCCGGGGCGGACCGGCTGAAGGGAGGGTCGGGCGCGTACCGGCAGCTGCTCCGCGGTGGATATGGCAGGCTCCGCGGTGGCCGTCCCGGGGCCGCGCTCCACCGCCTGCACCTCGACCTCGACCTCGCGGCCGCCGCCCCGGCCGACGAAGCCGCGGTGGCCCCGGCTGATGGCCTTGAGCTGGGCCCGGTCCAGGCGCTGCTGGTCGCGCCGGCGCTGCCGCTCCTCCTCCTTCTGCCGCATGTCGTCGCGGACCTCCTCGACCGCCTCGTCCAGGCTGCGCACGCCCTCCAGGAGCATCAGCGACCAGGCGCGGTAGGTCTCGCGCGGGGCCCGCATCCAGCGCACCACGCGGATCTGCGGCAGCGGCCGCGGCACCAGGCCCTGCTCGCGCAGCGCGGCCCGGCGGGTCTGCTTCAGCGCCCGGTCGAACAGCACGGCCGCGGAGAGCGACATGCCGGAGAAGAACTGCGGGGCGCCCGCGTGACCGGCGCCCCGGGGCGCGTGCACCCAGTTGAACCAGGCCGCCGCGGCGGCGAACATCCACACCAGTATCCGGGAGCCGAGCGCCGCGTCACCGTGGCTGGCCTCGCGCACGGCGAGGACGGAGCAGAACATCGCCGCACCGTCCAGGCCGAACGGCACCAGGTACTGCCAGCCGTCGGTCAGCCCCAGGTTCTGTTCGCCGAAGCCGACGAGGCCGTGGAAGGAGAGGGCGGCCGCGACCGCCGCACAGCAGAACAACAGGACGTAGGAGGCAGTGCCGTAGATGGCCTCCTTGCGCCGCCGGCGCTCCTCGCTGCGCTCCCACGAGTCGTCCGCGTTCGCGTTCTCCCCGGAGGAGCGCTTGCCGCGCGCGAGCACCGCCACCGCCACCAGCATGCCCAGGAGCAGTACGGCGCCCGGAAGCAGCCAGTTCAGCGATATGTCGGTCAGTCTCATCAGGGGTCCCTTGCATTGGGATAGGGCGTAACGCCCGCCATAGTGGCCCACTCCCGACGGCCCTCAGGGGGTTTCGGGGCAAGAGGCCGCCAAGGAGGTGCAAGGGGATGCCCAAGACGGCGTTCTGCTCGAACTGCCGCTTGAGGGGCGGGAGTTGAGTTCGAATAAGACTACCCGTACGGATGGTTCCTCGGAAAGTTCCTGCGATTCGTGAGGAAGTTGTGAATGACCTGTCCGTCGCCGGGCAGTCCTCCGGGTTGCCGCTGCCGGTGATCTTAGTGGACGCCGGCCCGTGCTCCTGCCGCCCGATGCCCCGTCAGGCCGCCGCGGACGCCGTCGGCCTGACGGTGGTGCAGATGCGCGGACAGGTGGCACAGGTGTCCTCGGGGCGCACGGTGTAGAACATGCAACAACTGGTCCGCTCGCGGGTGGCCACGGGGGTGCCGTCGGGGCCGGCCGGCATCCGGAACGCGGCCGCGCCGGCGTACGGCCGGCTGGCGCCGGGCAGCAGCAGCTCCAGCTCGCGCACTGCCCGCTCCTCCTCGCCCAGCATCCGGGCGACGTACCACAGCCCCTCCACCACCTCGTCGGTCACCATGCCCCACAGCGCCCGGCCGCGCCGCCGCATCCGCGGCCCGAAGGCGGCCAGCAGGGGCTCCAGGTGCTCGGCCACGGCCGCCCGCACCTCGCCGCGCAGCGCCTCCTCGTCCGGTACGACGACGGCCCCGGGCAGCGCGGCCGCCGGGTCGCCCGGCAGGCAGGCGAAGGAGAGCGGCGCGCGTACGGCCATCCGCCCGCCGTCGCGGTCGTAGGCGACGTGTGTCACGGGCAGCCGGGGCACCCGGCGGTGCAGGAACCACGGCACGGTGACCAGCAGACAGGCGGGCCAGGCGTAGCGGTGCAGCCCGAAGCTCGCGACGACGTCCGGCCGGGCCTCGCGGCCGTAGTCGCGCAGCACCTGGGCGGCGTCCCAGGCCAGATAGGCGTCCAGCGCGGCGCCGCCCGCCGCGAGCCCGGCGGCCTCCACCCAGCCGCCGTCGCCCGGGATCTCCTCGCCCGGGGCCGACACGGTCACGGTCAGGCCGGGGAAGCCGGCGTGCAGACGGTCGTACGCGGCGGTGAACGGGGAGGCCGCAGCGGGCATGGCGAAACCACCGGTCCTTGATCGCGGACAAAATCGTGAAGGTAAGCCTTACCTTACTCACTTTCGATCGAATTTGAACTGTCGCCTCGGGCGCCTAAGGTGCTTGACGGACAAGCGACAACCCGCCGTTAATGACCCCAAGTACCGACAAGCCGCCAGGAGGACCCGTGGAGCAGGGAGTGAGCCGGACGCCGGCGCAGACGCTCGCGGCCGCCGCCCTGGACGGCGCACGGGAGCGGGACACGGCCGTGCCGGGCGCGCGCGGCGAGCACACGCACGGCGAGCGGCCGCTCCCCGCGGCGCGCTCCGCCGTGCAGCGCTCCTCGGTGCGCGCGCAGATCCTGGACGCCCTGCGCACGGCGCTGGTGGTCGGGGAGCTGCGGCCCGGCGAGGTCTATTCGGCGCCGGTGCTCGGCGAGCGGTTCGGGGTCTCGGCCACGCCCGTCCGGGAGGCCATGCAGCAGCTCGCCCTGGAGGGCGCCGTCGAGGTCGTGCCCAACCGCGGCTTCCGGGTCGTCGAGCGCGGGGCGCGGGAACTGGCCGAGCTGGTGGAGGTGCGGGCGCTCCTGGAGGTGCCGGTGCTGCTGCGGCTCGCCCGTACGGTGCCCGCCGAGCGGTGGGCCGCACTGCGGCCGCTCGCCGAGGAGACGGTGCGGGCGGCCGGTGCCGGGTGCCCGGCCGCGTACGCCGAGACCGACCGGGCCTTCCACGGCGCGCTGCTCGGGCTCTCCGGCAACGAGCAGCTGGTCCGCATCGCCGAGGACGTGCACCGCCGCTCCCAGTGGCCCCTGGTCGGCGGCCCGGTCCGGCACACCCGGGCGGACCTGCTCGCGGACGCGACCGAACACCTGGCCCTGCTGGACGCACTGGTGGCCGGGGACGCGGACGCGGTGCGGGGACTGGTCTCCGGGCACTTCGCCGCCGCGTAGCCGGGGCGGGCCGGCTCCCGCCGGCGGAAGGCCTCAGGAGCCGTCGGCCGCTCCGTGGCCCTGCTTCGAGTAGGCGTCGTGCCACGCGGCCTTCGCGCCCGAGTCACCGATCCGGTAGACGTCGACCACCGCGCCCGCCGCCACGCCCACCGACAGCACGCCCACGGCGATCCGCACCGGCAGCGAGTTCAGCCGGCGGCTGCCCTTCGTGGCGCGGGTCGCCCACCACACCACCGCCGCCAGCACGAACAGACCCAGCGCCCACGGCAGCAGGCCGTCGCCCAGCTCGGTGTGGCGGCGGACCAGCGCGTCGTCCTCGACGTGCCGCTCCAGCCACTCACCCGCCTGCGTGGTCAGCGGCACACTGGCCAGGGCCACGAAGGCGAGTCCGGGCAGCAGCACGCCCAGCCGCCGGGCGGCGGCCGGCCACACCGCGGCGGCCACCAGGGCGAGCGCGGTCATGGGGACGAGGACCACGACGACGTGGACCAGCAGTACATGGGCCGGAAGGCCGTTGATGAGGCTCATTCGAGGGGGCTCTCCTGAGAAGGATCTTCGGGGGGTACGTCACCCTCCCACAGGAACTTCTCAGTCGCCTCTCAGGCCGTCGCCGCCCCCGGCGCCGGCGGCGCGAGCTGGCGCGCCAGCCAGGTGGGCACCCCGCCGAGCAGCCGGAACAGCCGCCGGGCCTCCTCGCGCAGCCGGGAGGCCTCCGGCTCCTCCTCCGTGTCCGCCAGCGAGACGAGCGCGGGTGCCGTACCCACCAGGTAGCCCAACTCCTCGCGCAGCCGCAGGGATTCGGCGAAGCCGTGCCGGGCCTCGGCCAACTCGCCGTCGCGCAGGGCGAGTCCCGCCAGGTGCCGCCAGGTGAAGGAGAGCAGCAGCGGGTCGGCGTGCGCGGCGGCGGCCGCGTGCGCCCGGCGGTAGGCGGCGCGGGCCGCCTGCGGGGAGCGGGTGAGGTTCTCGGCGAGCAGCCCCCGGCGGAAGTCCAGCAGCGCCCGCCCGGCCGACCCGGGCGGCAGCAGCGCCGCCGCCCGGCCCAGCGCGGCCCGCGCCTCGTCGGCCCGGTCCCGGACGCCGTGCAGGGTTGCCGCGTAGGCGAGTTGGCCCCGCTCGCAGGCGGCCGCGCCGCGCTCCTCGTCGCTGTGCGCGAGCGCCTCCGCGGTGCGCAGCGCGTCCTCGGCCTCCGCCCAGCCCCGCTCGGTGTACAGACACCGTTCGACGAACAGCGTGGCCCGCTGCAACGCCGTGGGCGGGGTGTCGGGCGGCAGCAGGGCCGCGGCGTCGGCCCAGCAGGCCCGGCTGCGCAGCCGCCATACCGCGGTCTGGAGCGGATCGTCACCGGTGGTTCCGTTACCAGACATGGCGGTATGCGCCACGTTGCCCTCCCCATGCACGCCATCGAGCTGTGAGTGGTGGCGGCATTCCAGCACCGATCGCCCGGCCGGGCCAAGGGGGTGGGTGAAAGATTTCACAAAGTGGTGGGGACTTGGCGCGAGATGGTTTGTCCGGTCGCGCGCCCCCCGCGGGGCTTCGCCTCAGCTCATCCGCAGCGCAAGGAAGAAGTCCAGCTTGTCCTCGAGCCGGGAGAGGTCGCGGCCCGTCAACTGCTCGATCCGCCCGACCCGGTAGCGCAGCGTGTTGACGTGCAGGTGGAGCCGGGTGGCGCAGCGCGTCCAGGAGCCGTCGCAGTCGAGGAAGGCCTCCAGGGTCGGGATCAGCTCCGCCCGGTGCCGGCGGTCGTAGTCCTTCAGCGGGTCCAGCAGGCGGGCCGTGAACGCGCGGCGGACGTCGTCCGGCACGAACGGGAGCAGCAGCACATGGCTGGCCAGTTCCTGGTGGCCGGCGGCGCAGACCCGGCCGGTGCGGGCGGCGGCCACCCGGCGGGCGTGCCGGGCCTCCTCCAGGGCGCCGCGCAGCCCCTCCGCCGAGTGCACGGCCGCGCTCACGCCGAGGGTGAGCCGCCCGTCGTCGTCCAGGCCGGCCGACAGCGGCTCGCGCACGGCCTGGAGCAGCGCGTCGGCGAGCAGACCGGTCTCGGAGCCGTCGTGCTCGGAGGAGACCGCGGGGAGCGGCACCAGGGCGATCGCCTCGTCGCCGGTGTGCGCGACCGCGATCCGGTCGGACGGCTCCGGGCCCGTGGCCAGCGGGTCGACCAGGATCTCCTCCAGCAGCGACTGGGCGACCGGGCCGCCCTCGATCCCGTTGTCGTCCCACTCCACCCGGGCCACCACCACCTGCCAGTGCGGGGCGGCCCCGAGGCCGGGCAGCAGCACCGGCGCGGCGACCCGCAGGCGGGCGGCGATCTCGGCGGGCGCGGCGCCCGTCTGCACCAGCTCCAGCACCTCCTGGGCGAGCCGGCGCCGTACCGTACGGGCCGCGTCCCGGCGGTCCCGCTCGACGGAGATCAGCTGGGTGACGCCCTGGAGCAGGTCCAGGCGCTCCTCGGGCCAGTCGCCCGCGTCCGCCTCCACGGCCAGCAGCCAGTCCGAGAGCACGGTCTCGCGCACATCGCGGGACGCCTGCGGGGAGCGGCCGGAGGAGCGGATCGGGAAGAGCGAGAAGGTGCTGCCGGCCAGCAGCACGCGGTGCGGGCCGCGGCGGCCGGTGCGGGTGGCGGACAGGTGCTCGGCGGCGAGCTTGGCGCAGGTCTCGGCGGGCAGCGCCGGGCCCGCCTCCTTGGAGCCGGCGATCAGCCGGCCGGTGGGGGAGAGCACCCAGGCACGCAGGTCCAGGTCGGAGCCGAGCAGATCCAGGACCACGTCCGGACCGCCGCCCGCCGGGCCCGAGGTCATCATCCGCCGGTGCCGGTCCACCACCGCCGCGAGATCCCCGGCACGCTCGCCGGAGACCTGCCGTACGACATGCTCGGTGATCGAGGCGAACGCCACCGACTCGTGCACCGCGAACAGCGGCAGCCGGTGTCTGGCGCAGGCCAGCACCAAATCGTCCGGCACATCGCCCAGCTCCGCCTCGCCGGCCGCGAGGGCCGCCACTCCGGCCTGCGCCAGGATCCGCACGAACGGTTCGGAGTCGTCCGCGTCCCGGCGCCAGGCCAGGCCCGTGAGCACCAGTTCCCCGCCGGAGAGGTAGCGGCTCGGGTCCCGCAGGTCGGTGGTCATGACCCCGCGGACCTGGCGGTCCAGCTCGTCCTCGCCGCCGAGCAGCCGCAGGCCCAGCGCGTCGGTGTCCAGCAGTGCGCGCAGCCGCATCTCTTCGCCGCCGTTCTTTGTCTCGAAACCTACGATGAATCTTGGAGGGGGCCGGGGCGGACTCCCGCCACCGTGCTCCCCCGGTCCGTGCCGGGGCGCGCGCCGGGGTGTCCCCGCCGATTCCTGTGTTTCTCCAGGAAAACGGAGGGGTTACCGATGACCTCCGTTCATACGAATCTACAAGATGACCTCCGCGGCCAGCCAACTCCTTCATGGTTTCGGTGACTGACCCCGCCGGACTACAGGGCGGTGTACTGAGTCCACTCCGCGTTAACAGCACATGAACGAGCCGGGCCCGCCGCACACGGATTGGCTCAATCTGTACGACCCACGAGACGAAGAAGAGAGCCGGTCATGGACTTCCTTCGCCCTGCCAGCTGGGAGGAGGCGCTCGCCGCGAAGGCCGAGCACCCCACCGCTGTGCCGATTGCGGGTGGCACCGATGTGATGGTCGAGATCAACTTCGACCACCGCCGGCCCGAGTACCTCCTCGATCTGAACCGCATCGGCGATCTCTCCGAGTGGGAGGTCGGCGAGGACGCCGTGCGGCTCGGTGCCTCCGTCCCGTACACCCGGATCATGGAGAACCTCCGTGCCGAGCTGCCGGGCCTCGCGCTCGCCTCGCACACCGTCGCCTCCCCCCAGATCCGCAACCGCGGCGGCGTCGGCGGCAACCTCGGCACGGCCTCGCCCGCCGGGGACGCCCACCCCGCCCTGCTCGCGGCCGGCGCCGAGGTCGAGGTGGCGTCGGCGGCCCGCGGCACCCGGCTCATCCCGATCGACGAGTTCTACACCGGCGTCAAGCGCAACGCGCTCCAGCCCGACGAGCTGATCCGCGCCGTGCACATCAAGAAGGCCGACGGCCCGCAGCAGTACTCGAAGGTCGGCACCCGCAACGCCATGGTCATCGCCGTGTGCGCCTTCGGTCTCGCGCTGCACCCCGAGACCCGCACCGTGCGCACCGGCATCGGCTCGGCCGCCCCGACCCCGGTCCGGGCCAGGACCGCCGAGGAGTTCCTGAACGCGGCCCTGGAAGAGGGCGGCTTCTGGGACAACGGAAAGATCATCACCCCGTCGGTCGCCAAGCAGTTCGCCGAGCTGTGCTCGGCCGCCTGCAACCCGATCGACGACGTCCGGGGCACCGCGAGCTACCGCCGCCACGCGGTCGGTGTGATGGCCCGCCGGACGCTCACCTGGACCTGGGAGTCGTACCGCGGCGCCCGCCGCGCATCTGAGGGAGCTGCGTAATGCGCGTCAACTTCACCGTCAACGGACGTCCGCAGGAGGCCGACGACGTCTGGGAGGGCGAGTCCCTCCTCTACGTCCTGCGCGAGCGCCTCGGCCTGCCGGGTTCGAAGAACGCCTGTGAGCAGGGCGAGTGCGGCTCCTGCACCGTGCGCCTGGACGGCGTGCCGGTCTGCTCCTGCCTGGTCGCGGCCGGCCAGGTCGAGGGCCGCGACGTGGTGACCGTCGAGGGCCTCGCGGACTACGCCAAGCAGCGCGCCGAGGGCGGCTGCGCCTCCGGCGCCTGCGGTACGACCCTTCAGGACGCCCAGCACTGGCAGGCCAAGGGCACCGACTCGCAGACCGGCGAGGGCACCGAGCTGTCCCCGATCCAGCAGGCGTTCATCGACGCCGGCGCCGTCCAGTGCGGTTTCTGCACCCCGGGTCTGCTCGTCGCCTCCGACGAGCTGCTGGAGCGCAACCCGAACCCCACCGACGCGGACATCCGCGAGGCGCTGTCGGGCAACCTGTGCCGCTGCACGGGCTACGAGAAGATCATGGACGCGGTGCGTCTCGCCGCCGCGCGGCAGTCCGAGGAGGTCTGACGATGCCCACCAACGGCGCCCCTACGAAGATCACGCAGGGTTCCCAGACCAAGGGCGGCATCGGCGAGTCCACGCTCCGCCCGGACGGCACCCTCAAGGTCACCGGCGAGTTCGCCTACTCGTCCGACATGTGGCACGAGGACATGCTGTGGGGCCAGATCCTGCGCTCCACCGTCGCGCACGCCGAGATCGTCTCGATCGACACCTCCGAGGCCCTGGCCATGGCGGGCGTGTACGCCGTACTCACCTACGACGACCTGCCCACCGAGGTGAAGAACTACGGCCTGGAGATCCAGGACACCCCGGTCCTCGCGCACGGCAAGGTACGCCACCACGGCGAGCCGGTCGCGCTGGTCGCCGCCGACCACCCGGAGACGGCCCGCCGCGCCGCCGCCAAGATCAAGGTCGAGTACCGCGAGCTTCCGGTGATCACCGACGAGAAGTCGGCCCTCGCGCCGGACGCGATCCTCGTCCACGAGGGCCGCGACGACCACCACTCCGGGCACGTCCCGCACCCGAACATCGTGCACCGCCAGCCGATCGTCCGCGGCAACGCGGACGAGGCCGCCCAGCGGGCCGACGTCATCGTCAGGGGCGAGTACACCTTCGGCATGCAGGACCAGGCCTTCCTCGGCCCCGAGTCCGGCCTCGCCGTCCCGGAGGAGGACGGCGGCGTCCACCTCTACATCGCCACCCAGTGGCTCCACTCCGACCTGCGCCAGATCGCGCCCGTCCTCGGCCTGCCCGAGAAGAAGGTGCGGATGACCCTGGCCGGCGTCGGCGGCGCGTTCGGCGGCCGCGAGGACCTGTCCATGCAGATCCACGCCTGCCTGCTGGCGCTGCGCACCGGCAAGCCGGTCAAGATCGTCTACAACCGGTTCGAGTCCTTCTTCGGGCACGTCCACCGGCACCCGGCGAAGCTCTACTACGAGCACGGCGCCACCAGGGACGGCAAGCTCACGCACATGAAGTGCCGGATCGTCCTGGACGGCGGCGCCTACGCCTCCGCCTCCCCGGCGGTCGTCGGCAACGCCTCCTCCCTGTCGGTCGGCCCGTACGTCATCGACGACGTGGACATCGAGGCCATCGCCCTCTACACCAACAACCCGCCCTGCGGCGCCATGCGCGGCTTCGGCGCGGTCCAGGCGTGCTTCGCCTACGAGGCGCAGATGGACAAGCTGGCGGCGAAGCTCGGCATGGACCCGGTGGAGTTCCGGCAGCTGAACGCGATGGAGCAGGGCACCATCATGCCGACGGGCCAGCCCGTCGACTCGCCCGCCCCGGTCGCCGAACTGCTGCGCCGCGTCAAGGCGATGCCGCTCCCGCCGGAGCGCCAGTGGGAGTCCAGCGAGGGCGCCGACGTACGGCAGCTGCCCGGCGGCCTGTCCAACACCACGCACGGCGAGGGCGTCGTACGCGGCGTCGGCTACGCGGTCGGCATCAAGAACGTCGGCTTCTCCGAGGGCTTCGACGACTACTCCACCGCCAAGGTGCGCATGGAGGTCATCAACGGCGAGCCCGTCGCCACCGTGCACACCGCGATGGCGGAGGTCGGCCAGGGCGGTGTCACCGTCCACGCGCAGATCGCCCGCACCGAACTCGGTGTCACCCAGGTGACCATCCACCCCGCCGACACCCAGGTCGGCTCCGCCGGCTCCACCTCGGCCTCCCGGCAGACCTATGTCACCGGCGGCGCGGTGAAGAACTCCTGCGAACTGGTCCGCGAGCGGGTGCTGGAGATCGGGCGCCGCAAGTTCGGCTCCTACCACCCGGCCTGGGCCACGGCCGAACTCCTGCTGGAGGGCGGCAAGGTCGTCACCGACGGCGGCGAGATCCTCGCCGACCTGGTCGACGTCCTGGAGGACGAGGTCGTGGAGATCGAGGCGGAGTGGCGGCACCGCCCCACCGAGGCCTTCGACCTGCGCACCGGCCAGGGCAACGGACACGTCCAGTACTCCTTCGCCGCCCACCGCGCGGTCGTCGAGGTCGACACCGAGCTGGGCCTGGTCAAGGTCATCGAGCTGGCCTGCGCCCAGGACGTGGGCAAGGCGCTCAACCCGCTCTCCGTCATCGGCCAGATCCAGGGCGGCACCACCCAGGGCCTGGGCGTGGCGGTGATGGAGGAGATCATCGTGGACCCGAAGACCGCGAAGGTCAGGAACCCCTCCTTCACGGACTATCTGATCCCGACCATCCTCGACACGCCGACCATCCCGGTCGACGTGCTCGAACTCGCCGACGAGCACGCCCCGTACGGGCTGCGCGGCATCGGCGAGGCCCCGACCCTGTCGTCCACGCCGGCCGTCCTCGCGGCGATCCGGAACGCGACCGGGCTGGAGCTGAACCGGACGCCCGTGCGCCCGGAACACCTCACGGGCACCGCGTAACACCGCACGGCTCTCCGGGCGGCGCAGGGAACGTCACACACTCCGCCGCGCCGCCCGGAGGAACCACCCTTTGAGTTCCGCACCGCTCGCGGTCCTTGAAGCACCACCCTTGTTCGTCCTGGGCCGTCCCCCGGGTCGTCCATTCCCAAATCCCGTACCTCGAAGAGAACGTGTACGGGTGCCCCTGTGAACCTTGGGAGATGGCACCATGACCCAGCAGTCAGTGGAGCCCAGGACCGCAGCCGACGAAGCGGGCGAGGGCTCGCGCATCCCGGCCGGACGGTCCTGGCTCGACCGGTACTTCCACATATCCAGACGAGGATCCTCCGTCGCGCGCGAGGTGCGCGGCGGCATCACCACCTTCATGGCGATGGCGTACATCCTCCTGCTCAACCCGCTCATCCTGTCCGGCAAGGACGTCCACGGCGACACCCTCGGCCAGAAGGCCCTGATCACCGCCACCGCCCTCGCCGCGGCCTTCACCACGCTGCTGATGGGTTTCGTCGGCAAGGTGCCGCTCGCCCTCGCCGCCGGCCTCTCCGTGTCCGGCGTCCTGTCCTCGCAGGTCGCCCCCAACATGACCTGGCCACAGGCCATGGGCATGTGTGTGATGTACGGCGTCGTCATCATGCTGCTGGTCGTCACCGGCCTGCGTGAGATGATCATGAACGCGATCCCGCTGGCGCTCAAGCACGGGATCACCATGGGCGTCGGCCTGTTCATCGCGCTCATCGGTCTGTACAAGTCCGGGTTCGTGCACAAGGGCGAGGCCACCCCGCTCAGCCTCGGCCCGGCGGGCCAGCTCACCGGCTGGCCGGTACTGCTCTTCGCCGGCACCCTGCTGCTGATCTTCATGCTCCAGGCCCGGAACGTCCCCGGCGCCATCCTGATCGGCATCGTCAGCGGCACGGTCGTCGCCGCGGTCCTCAACGGCATCGGCGTCATCGACCCCAGGCAGTGGGCCAACGGCGCGCCCGCACTGCACGGCAGCGCCGTCTCCATGCCCGACTTCTCGCTCCTCGGACACGTCGAGTTCGGCGGCTGGGGCAAGGTCGGCGCGATGACCATCACCATGATCGTCTTCACCCTGGTGCTGGCCGGCTTCTTCGACGCGATGGCCACCATCATCGGCGTCGGCACCGAGGCCGAGCTCGCCGACGACAAGGGCCGGATGCCCGGCCTGTCCAAGGCGCTGTTCATCGACGGCATGGGCGGTGCGATCGGCGGCGTGGCGGGCGGCTCCGGCCAGACCGTCTTCATCGAGTCCGCCACCGGTGTCGGCGAGGGCGCCCGCACCGGACTCGCCTCGGTCGTCACCGGCCTGCTGTTCGCCGCGGGTCTGTTCTTCACCCCGCTGACCGCGATCGTCCCGCAGGAGGTCGCCTCCGCGGCCCTCGTCGTCATCGGCGCGATGATGATGATGAACGCGCGGCACGTCGACTGGGCCGACCGCGCCACCGCGATCCCCGTCTTCCTGACCGTGGTCCTGATGCCCTTCACGTACACCATCACCACCGGTGTCGCCGCGGGCGTCATCTCCTACACGGCCATCAAGTCCGCCCAGGGCAAGGCCCGCGAGATCGGCGCCTTCATGTGGGGTCTGACGGTGGTCTTCCTGATCTACTTCGCGCTGCATCCGATCGAGGGCTGGCTGGGCGTGCACTAGCCCCACCCTCCACCCTTCCCGTCGCACGTAAGGAGACCGAGAGATGCTGGACATCGCCGAGGAGCTGAACCGGTGGGTCGAGCAGGGCCGTGACTTCGCCGTCGCCACCGTGGTGGCCGTCGGCGGCAGCGCCCCGCGCCAGCCCGGCGCCGCCCTCGCGGTGGACACCGACGGCACCGCCATCGGCTCGGTCTCCGGCGGATGTGTGGAGGGTGCCGTGTACGAGCTGTGCCGGCAGGCGCTCGAGGACGGGCAGACCGTCCTCGAACGCTTCGGCTACAGCGACGAGGATGCCTTCGCCGTCGGCCTCACCTGCGGCGGCATCATCGACATCCTCGTCACACCGGTCCGGGCGGACGGTCCCGCCCGGCCGGTGCTCGCGGCCGCGCTGGCCGCCGCGGCCCGTGGGGAGGCCGCGGCGGTCGCGCGGATCGTGGAGGGTCCGGCCGACCTGACGGGCCGGGCCCTCCTCGTCCGCCCCGACGGCTCGCACGAGGGCGGCTTCGGCGCACACCCCGAACTCGACCGCACGGTCGCCGCCGAGGCGGGCGCGTTCCTGGACGCGGGCCGGACCGGCACCCTGGAGATCGGCGAACAGGGCTCGCGCTGCGGCGCCCCGCTCACCGTCCTGGTCGAGTCCTCCGTCCCCGCCCCCCGGATGATCGTCTTCGGCGCGATCGACTTCGCCTCGGCGCTGGTCCGCGTCGGCAAATTCCTCGGCTACCACGTCACGGTCTGCGACGCCCGCCCGGTCTTCGCCACGCGGACCCGCTTCCCCGAGGCGGACGAGATCGTCGTCGAGTGGCCCCACAAGTACCTCGAGCGCACGGAGGTCGACGCCCGTACCGTCCTGTGCGTGCTCACCCACGACGCCAAGTTCGACGTACCCCTGCTTCAGCTGGCCCTGCGGCTGCCCGTCGCCTACGTCGGTGCGATGGGCTCCCGCCGCACCCACCTGGAGCGCAACGAACGCCTGCGCGAGGTCGGCGTCACCGAGCTGGAGCTGGCCCGGCTGCACTCCCCGATCGGTCTCGACCTCGGCGCCCGTACGCCGGAGGAGACGGCCCTGTCGATCGGCGCGGAGATCGTCGCCCACCGGCGTGGCGGCAGCGGGGTCTCCCTGACCGGCGCGCACACCCCGATCCACCACGACGCCGCCGCGCGGCCGGCGGGACGGATCGGCTCGGTGGCCTGAGCGGACACCGGAAAACGGTTTGCCCCGTGCGGCCGGCCCGGATTGCATGAGGACATGCTGTCCTCCGACCGGCTGGCCGCGTTCGCGGCACTGTCGCTGCTGCTCATCGTGGTGCCGGGCCCCAGCGTGCTGTTCGTGATCGGCCGGGCCCTGGCGCACGGCCGCCGGGCCGCGCTGACCACCGTCATCGGCAACACGCTCGGCGCGTACGTCCTGGTGACCGCCGTGGCCCTCGGCGTCGGCTCGCTCGTGGAGCGCTCGCTCCTCGTCTTCACCGCCCTGAAGCTCGCGGGCGCCGCCTATTTGGTGTACCTGGGCATCAGGGCCTGGCGGCAACGCGGCTCGCTGCGGGCCGCGTTCACCGGGCCCGGCGCCCCGGCCCACGGCGGCCTGCGCACCCTCTGGGAGGGGTTCGCCGTCGGCGTGGCCAACCCCAAGACCATGGTCTTCTTCGCCGCCGTCCTGCCCCAGTTCGTGGACCGCGAGCAGGGGCACGTCCCGGCCCAGATGCTGCTGCTCGGACTGGTCTTCAACGTCCTCGCCCTCGCCTGCGACAGCGTCTGGGGCCTGGCCGCCTCCGCCGCCCGGGACTGGTTCGCCCGGTCACCCCGGCGGCTCGCCGCGGTCGGCGGGGCGGGCGGCCTGACGATGATCGGCCTGGGCGTCACGGTGGCGGTGACAGGCCGCAAGGACTGACCCACCGGCCCGTTCAGGGCCGCCGCAGCAACCGGTTCGCCGCCCGCCCGAACGTCGTACGGGCCACCCGCTCCAGTACGCCGTCGAAGGCGCGCGGCAGGAAGCGGACCCGCAGTTCCTCCCGCCACACCACCCGGGCGCGGCCGCCGGGCCCCGGCCCGACCTCGATCTCGGCCCAGCCGAGAATCACCCGGCCGCGCTTCTCCAGCCGGCACAGCCCGCCCTCGCCGTCGGCGGGCGGCCGCCACACCGTCACCTCCATCACATCGTCGAAGGCCAGCGGGCCGACGCCGGAACGCGCCACGAACCGCGTGCCCTCCCCGGTCGGCGCGGGCGTGAGCACCCTGATCCGGGTCAGCGGGACCGCGTCGGCGTGGCGGGGCCACTGGGTGAGCCGGCGCCAGGCCTCCGCCACGGGGAGGGGCGCCGTACGTACGAGGGAGAAGGTGGGCACGGCACGATCGTAGGCAATGACCGCCGCCGGCCCGCGTGTTCGCACCGCGCGGCGACCCGCCCGCCGGGCGTCCACCGGGGGCCGCAGCCGTCCCGTCCCGCACCCGCTCGCCCAGGCCCCCGGCCATCCGCCACGACCCCGTGCACACCAGTAGTACCGGACGGGCACTCGGAGTAGCCTCGGAAAAATGACGCGCACGGGGGAGCGAGCCGTCAACGGTCGGTTACGCACACCGACCTGGATCACCCGCGTCGAGGCGCCCGACGGACGGGTCCTCGGCGCCGGCGTGCTGCTCGCCGCCGACCGGGTGCTCACCGCCGCCCATGTGGTCCAGCCCGGCCGCCTCTACACCGTCCGGCTCGTCGGCGTCCCCGGCCTCTCCGCCGTACCCGCCACGGTCCGCCCGGACGAGTACGTGCCGCAGAGCGAGGACGCCTTCGGCGACCGCAGCGGTGACCTCGCCCTGCTGCGCCTGACCAGGCCGCTGCCCGCCGGGCACGCCACCCGGCTGTACCGGCTCGCCGCACCGCACGGACCCGTGAGCATGTACGGCTTCCCGGACGGCGACGAGGGCGGCCGCTGGCACGGCGCCACCCTGGTCGCCGCCCGCGGCCGGGACAGCCAGGTGCAGCTGCGCCCGCTCACCCCCGGGGAATTAGCCGCCGACGGCTTCAGCGGCGGCGGTGTCGTCGACCATGCCACCGACCGGGTCATCGGCATCGTCCTCAGCGTGGACGACGGGCCGGCCCCCTCCGCCTTCAGCTACATGAGCCCCACCGAGACCATCCTCAGCCATCTGCCGCAGGTCGCCGCCTGGACCGACGGCGCCGAGGCCGTCGACCCGCGGCTGCGCAGCGGCGCCCGGGACACCGCCGGGCGGCTCGACCTGCCCTTCGCCACCGAACTCGCCTCCTGGTACCGCGGCGAGGGCTGGCCGGTGCTGGTCACCGTCGTCCCCGTCGGCGGCGACCGCGCCTTCACCCTCGAACGGGCCGTCACCCTCGCCGACCGCGAACTGCGCACCCGGCACCACACCAGCGCCGTCAGCCAGGACCCGCCCGAGACCGTGCCTCCGGCCGGCGCGCACGACCTGGCCCTGGACGTCGAGGAGTCGACGGCCGCCGAGGTGATGGACCGGATCGCCGAACGCCTCGGCATCCGGGACGACCCCCGGCCCGAACGGCTGGGCACCCTGCGCGTCCCGCTCGCCGCCGTCCTGGTCGGCATCGACCGCTGCGCCGAACCCGCCGCCCTGCTCGGCCTGCTGGACCGGCTCGCCCGGCACGGCGCCCGGCTGCTGCTGGTGTTCCGCGCCCCCGAGGGCCCCGCCGCCGAGGCCGCCGAGTCCCTCGTCACCCGGCCGCTGCACGACCGCTGGGCCCGGCTGCTCGCCGAACTCGACCATGTCGTCGACGTGTTGGGCCCGTCCTTGGACGCGCACCGCGACCGCGTCCTGCCCGCCCCCGGCACCCGGCACCTCTTCGACCAGGCCGAGGCGGCGGTACGGCGCTCCGGGATGCTGCGCGCCTGGGTCGCCCACGCCCCCGCCCACGAGCGCGAACCCGGCCGTGCCGACCTGCTGTTCACCTTCGAGGACGCCGCCGAACGCCGCCGGCAGCGGCTGGAACAGGCCCTCGCGGCACTCGACACCCGGCTGCGCCGCCGCGGGGACCTCCAGGGCCGGGTCGGCGCCGCCTGGCCGCTGTGCCGGCAGCGCGCCGCGGACGGCGACCGCCTGCTGGCCGCCTACCAGCTCTACGAACAGGCCCTGACCGTGCTGCGGCAGACCCCCTGCGACCTCGAACAGGCGGAGACGGCGGTCGACCGCTTCCTCTCCTTCTGCTCCGGGCCCGCGGCCCCCGCCGAACGCACCGCCTCAGCAGGTTCCGGCGATCCCGCCGGCGCGCCCCGAGAGGAGGGCGGATCGTGACCTCGTGTGTCCGGCCCGGTTGCGCGGGACGCATCATGGGCACCGGTTTCTGCGACACCTGCGGACACCGGCACATCGAACCGCGCAGCGAACCGACGGTCCCGCCCCGGGCCGCGGCCCCGCCGGCCGCCTCCGCCGAGGAGCCGGCCGGCCCGCCCGCCGTGCACGCCGTCGCCGGCGTCGGCGACCTCGACCAGCACGGACTGGTCGTCCTGCCGGAGGTCCCGGCCCCCGACGACGTCCTCGTCACCGACCCCCGCCCGCCCACCGGCGGCCGCCGCTGCGGCGCGAACGGCTGCACCATGACCATCGGCGTCGGCTACGGCGGCCAGCCCGCCCGCCCCACCGGCCGCTGCCCCCGCTGCGGCACCCCCTACTCCTTCCTCCCGCAACTGCACCCGGGCGACATCGTCGCCGGCCACTACCGGGTGCTCGGCTGCCTCGCCCACGGCGGCCTCGGCTGGATCCACCTCGCCGAGGACACCCGCGCCGAGGGCCACCAGGTCGTCCTCAAGAGTCAGATCAACGTCCACGACGCACTCGCCCGGCGCACCGCGGTGGAGGAACGCCGCTCCCTGACCGAGCTGCACCACCCCGACATCGTCCGCATCATCACCTACGCCGAACACCGCGCCCCCGGCGGCCCGACCACCGGCTACCTGGTCATGGACTACATCCGCGGCCGCTCCCTCCAGCAGCTCTTCGACGCCCCCGACGCCGAGCGGATCTTCCACGGCCGCCCCCGTCTCGACCACGTCCTCACCTACGGCTGCAAGATCCTCGGCGCCCTCCAGTACATGCACGAACGCGGCCTGCTCTACTGCGACATGAAGCCCGCCAACGTCATCCACTTCGGGCGGGCCGTCAAGGTCATCGACCTCGGCGCGGTCCGCGCGATCGGCGACCGCAGCTCGGCGTATGTGTACACGGCCACCTTCGCCCCGCCGGAGGAGGAGATCGACCGCCGCGGCTGGCGCGTGGACAGCGACCTCTACGCCGTCGGCATGACCCTCCAGGCCCTGGCCCGGGACATCGAACCGGCCCGCGGTCTCGCCTCCGACTCCTTCCGCCGCCTCGTCGACCGCGCCACCCACGCCGAACCCCGCGCCCGGTTCCGCTCGGCCGCCGAGATGTCCCGGCAACTCTGGGAGGTGCTGCGGGAGTTCCGTTCGCTCCAGTTCGGCGAGCAGCTGCCGGAGAGCTCCACCCGGTTCCGGGCCATCGGCGCCAGCCTCGACGCCGGGCTCGGCGCGATCCCGGCGCTGGACCACTGGACCGGCCGCCCCGGCGAGCACCCGCTCGGCCTGGACATCTCGCCGCCCGCCGCGGCCGAGGTCGCCGGCGCCCTGCCGGAGCCGGTCCCGGACCCCGGCGACGGCGCCGCCCTGCTCCTCGACACCTTCCCGCCCGACGCGCCCGACCGGGTCGCCCGGCAGTGGCCCCGCGAGTCCCGGCTCGGCACCCCCGAGACGGCGCTGTGGCTGTGCCGCGCCTACCTCAGGCGGGGCGAGCAGGCCGCGGCCGAGACCTGGCTCGCCGAGGCCGAGACCCTGCTCGGCGAACGCGCCGCCGCCCACGACTGGCGCATCGCCTGGCACCACGGCGTCCTGCACCTCAGCAGGGGCGAGACCGGCGAGGCCGGCGCCCGCTTCGACGCCGTCTACGGCGCCCTGCCGGGGGAGTGCGCGCCGAAGCTCGCCCTCGGCTACTGCGCCGAACACGCGGCCCGCCCCGCGGCGGCGGCCCCGCCCGCAGGCCAGGAGGCCGGACGCGACGCGGCGGACCCCGCCGGCGGGCGGGCCCGGCGGCGGCCGGTGCGGGCCATGCGTTTCTACGAGGCCGTGTGGAAACGGGACTTCGCGCACACCGCCGCCGCGTTCGGCCTGGCCCGCGCCCATCTGGCCGGCGGCGACCGGGACGCCGCCGTCCGCGTGCTCGACGAGGTCCCGGCCACCTCCCGGCACCACGACGCCGCCCGCATCGCCGCCGTCCGCGTCCGCGCCGGCATCCTGCACGGCACCCCGCCCACCCCGGCCGACCTGCAGGACGCCGCCCGGCGCCTGCCCGAGCTGCGGCTGGACGGCGGTGCCGCCGACGGCGAGTCCCGGGCCCGGCTGGTCGCCGAGGTCCGGGAGAACGCCCTGTACGGCCGGCCCGAGCAGGGCTGGGGACCGGAGTTCCCGGCCGGACCGCTCCTCGGGCCCGGCGACGAGGACAGCCTGCGCACCCTGCTGGAGCACTCCTTCCGGCAGCTCGCCGCGCAGGCCCGTACCGCCGGCGAACACGGCCGGCTGCTCGACCTGGCCCACGCGGTCCGGCCGATGAGCACCTTCTGACCACACCCGTGACCACGTGGGGGGACGCAGTGACGACCGGGGCCCAGGACATCGAGGTGACGCTGGAGGTCGGCCAGCACAAGGAGCTGCCCGTCGGCCCGGTCGAGCCCGGGCAGCCGCCCGACCGGGAGATGCACGCCATCCTGGAGATCGGCGTCCACGGGCACGGCGGACCGGGCCTGGCCGCCGGGCCCGCCCACGGGGCCGGGGCGGCGCTCGCCGAGGTGCTGATCGTCGACACCTCGCGCTCGATGCTCGACCCGGCCGACAAGCTGCACGCGGCCAAGGACGCCACCGTCGCGGCGGTCCGCAAGCTGCCCGAGGGGGCCGCCTTCGCCGTTCTCTCCGGCCGGTTCGACGCCACCGTGGTGCACCCCGGCCCGGACCGCGCGGTGATGGCGGTCGCCGGGCCGGCCGAACGCACCGCCGCCGAACGGGCCGTACGGATCCTGGACGCGGACGGCGGCACCGCCATCGGCACCTGGCTCGACCTCGCCCGCCGGCTGCTCAAGGACCAGCCCGCGCCGATCAAACACGTCCTGCTGCTCACCGACGGACGCAACGAGCACGACGAGCAGTCCGCCCTGCCGCTGGACACCGTCCTCGACGCCTGCGAGGGCCGGTTCGTCTGCGACGCCTGGGGACTCGGCGACGACTGGGACGCCGACCTGCTGCTGCGCATCACCCGGCGGCTGCACGGCCGCGCCCACGCCGTCCGCCACGAGTCCGAACTGACAGCGGCGTACGAGGAGTTGATGACCGGGCTGCTGGGCACGGCGGTACCCGAACTGCGCATCCGGCTCACCCCCACCCCCGGCACGGTCGTCCGCCGGGTCACCCAGGTGGTGCCGAGCGAGCAGGAACTCCTGGCCGCCCCCACCGGATCCGGGCAGCGCGGCGCCGAGTACGTCACCCGGGCCTGGGGCGACGAGGTCCGGCACTTCCAGGTGGTGCTGGCCGCGGACCCCTCCGGCCGGGAGACCGAGGAGGACCTCCAGCTCGCCGCCGTGGAGGTCGTCGTACCCGAGTTCGGCCGCCCGGTACGGC
Organism: Streptomyces sp. NPDC031418; assembly: GCF_055581605.1. Taxonomy (NCBI): domain Bacteria; kingdom Bacillati; phylum Actinomycetota; class Actinomycetes; order Kitasatosporales; family Streptomycetaceae; genus Streptomyces; species Streptomyces sp. NPDC031418. The sequence goes on along the minus strand of NZ_JBVIJC010000004.1, from coordinate 320,014 downwards.
TGCCCGCACCGAAGCCGATCCTGGTGCGCTGGACCGGCTATCCGCGCGACGCCTCGCGCCGGCATCCCGGGGTGCACCGGCTGGAGCTGTACCAGCAGGCGAGCGCCGCCGTGGCCCGCGCCTACCGGGCCTGGCTGCGCGGACCGCACGGCCGGGCCGCGGCCGACCGCGACCTCGCCCGGGCGCTGGGGCTGGCCGCCGACCTCGGTGACACCCAACTCCTGGCCGCGCTGCGGCAGATCGAGGACGGACCGGGCACCGGCCGCGTCCGCGCCGGCCTCAAGGACGTCGACTGGCAGCACCTGATCCTCTCCAGCGCGATGACGACCCCGCCCCCGCCCGCCGCCTCCCCGGCCCCGTCCGCCGCCCCCGCGCCGCCGGCCGCCCCGGCCGACGCCCTCGTCGAGTGCCCGGACTGCCACTGGCTGGGCCCGGCCGACTCGGTCTACTGCGGCGGCGACTGCGGACGCCTGCTGAGGGAGCCGCCCGCATGAACACCCTGGCCACCCCACCGATGAACACACCGGTCAGCACCCCGGGAGCCGCCGTCACGCCGTCCCGCCGCGCCCTCGCCCGTCTGCTGGGCCTCGGCGCGGGCGCGGGTACGCAGGGCGGCAGCACCACCGCCCACGACCTCGCCGTACGCCACCGCCTGCTGCTCGCGCTGTCGGCCCTGCTCACCCTGTCGCTGTTCCTGTCCTACGAGGGGGTGCACGGGGACGCCAACCCGTTGCGCACCTCCAGCGCGCCGGCCGTGCTGTCCCTCGACACCGCGGTGTACGCCCTCGGCCGGGCCCAGCAGGACGCGACCGCGGCCGCGCCGACCAGCGACTTCCAGAAGCAGATCGCGGTCGCCCTGCAAAGCCTGTCGGCGGCCGCCGCCGACGACGCCGGCGGCACCGCGGACCGCCAGTCGCTCCAGACGGTCACCGGACTTATCACCGTCTACGCCGTCAAGGTCCAGCAGGCACAGCTGCGCTCCGACGACACCCTGCTGCGCGAGGCCTACCTCGCCTACGCGACCAGCATCCTCAAGGACCACGGGACCGGGATACTGTCCCGTCTGACGGCCCTCCAGGACCGGCAGCGCGCCACCGTGCACCGCCAGACCTCCTTCGGCCCGCTGCTCCGGCTCGGCTGGTGCGCGACCCTGCTGCTCGCCCTGGCGCTCGCCGCCGCACTGGTGGAGACCCAGCTCTTCCTGCGCCGCCGCTTCCGGCGCCGCTGGAACCGGGGGCTGCTCGCGGCCGGCACCCTGCTGCTGGGCGGACTGGCCACCCTGCTGCTGTTCACGGTGTGGACCCACGCCGGAATGGCGGACACCCGGGCCCTGCTCGACCGGCCGCTGACCGGGCCGGCCATCACCGACGCGGGGCGGCGGACCGCCTCGTACCTCATGGACACCGGTTTCCGCGCCGCGGCCGCGGTGTGGATCCTGACAGGAGGCGCTCTGCTCATGGCACTGGCCGAGACGGGCCTCAGGCGGCACATCGACGAGTACCGGTTCAGGCCCCGGTGAGCGCGCACCGGAACGGCCCCGCACCGGCCGGCGGCGCACCCCGGCGCCGGCTCGGCCGCGCCCTCGTCGCCGTGGCGAGCTGTCTGGTCGTGCTCGCGGCCGGCCTCGTGCTGGGCGCCCGCGCCCTGGGGCAGCAGCCGACCGTCACCCTGCTCGCCAACTGGACCGGCAGCGACGCGGGGAACTTCCGCGACGCGGTCATCGCGCCCTTCGAGCGGACCTACCACATCCATGTCGACTACCAGGGCAGCTCCGCCGAGAGCCAGGTGCTCGGCGCCGACGTGGAGTCCGGCACACCGCCCGACGTGGTGGTGCTGACCGGCCCCGGCGAACTCGCCTCCTACGCCCGGCAGAAGCAGCTCCACCCGCTCGAAGGCCTCATCCCCGAGGAGGACTTCGGCACCTCCTGGACCACACCGCAGGCCGGGCACGTGTACTGGTTCCCGCTCAAGGCCGATCTGAAGAGCATCGTCTGGTACCCGGCCGGCACCGACGAGCACCGGCGCCGCCAGGCCGCGCGGCAGCCCGCCCAGTGGTGCGTCGGCCTGGGCTCCGGCGCCACCAGCGGCTGGCCCGGCACGGACTGGATCGAGGACATCCTGCTCCAGCAGTACGGCCCGGGCGTCTACCAGCGGTGGGCGCGCGGCGAGCTGCCCTGGCAGTCGAAGCCGGTACGCCGGGCCTGGACGACCTGGGGCGCACTGGTCGGCGCGGGTGGCGACAAGGCCCTGGTCCGCCGGGCCCTCGGCACGCCGTACGACCGGGCGTCCAGGCCGGTCGCCGACACCCCCCGGGGCTGCCTGCTGGAGCACCAGGCGTCGTTCGTCCGCAACCGGCAGCCCTGGACCGGGGCCGACGGCCGCTACGAGCCCTCGGCCCGCTTCCTCCCGGGGGCCACCGCGACGGATGCCTGGGAGGTCTCCGGCGACCTGGTCGCCCTGCTGCACGCCACCCCGCAGGCGCGGCAGCTGATCCGCTACCTCGCCTCGGCCGACGCCCAACGCGCCTGGAGCGCCAAGGAGTCCGGGTTCTCCGCCGACGTGCGGGCCCAGCCCGCCCCGGGCGCCGCCGGCCCGGCCTGGCACCGCTCACTCGCCGAGACCCTCCTCGACCATCAGGCGGTGCACTGCTTCGACGCCTCCGACGCGATGCCGCCGGCGGTACGCGACGCCTTCGCCGAGGCGACCATCGAGTTCCTGGCCCACCCCGACCGCCTGCCCGCCCTGCTCCGCTCCTTGGACACCCTGTCCCACACCCCGGACCTGACCTGGCTCCCGTCGGTCTGCGACGGGGTGCCCTGAGCGGAGGCGGTACCGTCATCCGACGCCGAGACCGGCGTCGTCGACCTCCTTCTTGCCCTCGGCCTTGAGGACCTGGTTCAGCGGACGGAGGTCGTAGATGCCCTTCAGGTCGGGCTTGTCCAGCAGACCGGCCTTCACCGCGTGCTGCGCCTCGGTGCTGAGGGTGGCGGCCAGCGGGTCGTCGAGGAAGGTGACGGACTTCCAGGCCGGGTCGATGACCTTGGCCGGCAGCGCCTTGCCCGACAGCTCCTTCAGCGCCGCGTTGGCGGACGCCTTGGCCTTCTCCGGGTTGGCGTTGATCCACTCGTTGGTCTTCACCGAGCCGCGCAGCACGGCCTGGACGACGTCCGGGTGCTCCTTCAGGAAGCTCTGGCGTACGACGATGTTCGTGATCACGAACTTCTTGTCCGGCCACAGCGACGCCTCGTCCAGCAGCACCTTGCCGCCCTCGGCGACCAGCTTGGACGCGGTCGGCTCCGGCACCCAGGCGCCGTCGATGGAGCCGGACTTGTAGGCGTCCGGGGTGATCTTGTTGTCGGTGCGGACGACGGAGACGTCGCCCTGGCCGCTCTGCGCGTCGACCTTCCAGCCCTGGTCGGAGATCCAGTTGAGGAACGCCACGTCCTGGGTGTTGCCGAGCTGCGGGGTGGCGATCTTCTTGCCCTTGACGTCCTTCAGGGACGTGATCTTCTTCGGGTTGACGACGAGCTTGACGCCGCCGGAGGCGGAACCGCCGATGATGCGCAGGTTCTTGCCGGCCGACTTGGTGTAGCCGTTGATCGCCGGGGAGGGGCCGATCCAGCCGATGTCGATGGAGCCGGCGTTCAGCGCCTCGATCTCGGAGGGGCCCGCGTTGAAGGTGGACGTCTTGATGGTGGTGCCGCCGAGTTCCTTCTGGAACAGGCCCTCCTGGACGCCCACGAGGGCGGTGGCGTGCGTGAGGTTGGGGAAGTAGCCGATCTTCACCTCGTCGGCGGAGAGCTTCTTGGCGCCCGCCGGGACCGCGGTCTTCTTCCCGTCGTCGGTGGAGTGGGATCCGTACCCGCAGGCGGTGAGCAGGAGGGGGAGAGCGGCGACGGCGGCGAGGGTGCGCAGGGTGGCGTGCGGTCTTGCGGCAGACACGGAGGTGTCCTCTCAGGAAAGGAAGGGCGGTCGAAGAGGTGTGCAACGGCGTGCTGAGGTCTCAGACCGGCCGACAGAGGGACGTCGACGTACGGCCGAAGTCGATATGACGACGCGAGGTCAGCACGGGCAGCACCCGGTCAGCGCAGCTCAGCGCTCCCATGGCCACCCCCACTTCCCTAGCTTTCCTACCTGGCTGGTGGGGATCGTGGCAGAAGCCGGCGCCCATCCCAAGAGGGGGTTCGCATGCTGGACGACCTCATCTCACTTTTCGGGACGAGGCCGGGAATGGCTCAGTGTGTCAGGGGTTTCCCCACGCCCCCGGGGCATCGGTCAGCGCGGACACCTCGGTGGGCAGCCGGGCGGAGGCGACATCGGCCAGGGACACACCGTCGAGGATCTCGCGCACATTGGACCGCAGCGCGATCCACAGCAGGAGCAGCGACTCGGCGGGACCGCTGTAGGACAGCTCCGGAGGGCGGACCCCCCGCACCGAGACCAGCGGTCCGTCCACGACCCGGATGACATCGGCGATGCTGATCGACTCGGCGGGCCTGGCCAGCCGGTAGCCGCCGTTGCCACCGCGCTGGCTGATGACGAGGCCGCCCCGGCGCATGTCGTTCAGGATGCTCTCGAGGAACTTGTGCGGGATGTCCTGGGCGTCGGCGATGGCCTCGGCCTTCATCGGACCGTCGTCCCGCGACGCGGCGAGCTGGAGCGCGGCACGTACCGCGTAGTCCGCTCTGGCTGAGATCCGCATGTGTCCATTATTCCGTACGGCTCCGGCCGTCACCGCAGGCCGGGGCCGGACGCAGGTGACGTGCCGCGATCAGATGGGCAGGGCGAACGGAGGGTGTCCGCCGTTGAGGAAATAGTCACCGACCTCGCGGATCCGGTGGGCGACGGGTTCGTACAGGGTGTGGGTCCGGGCATTGCGCCAGAAGCGGTCGAAGCCCAGCCCCGAGGAGGCGGAGCGGACGCCGACGATGTCGAGGGCGCGGGAGGTGGACTCCTGCGCGGCCCGGGAGGCGGCGGCCTCGGCCAGCGCCACCAGGACCGAGATCTCCGCGGACTCGTCGTAGGTCAGGTCCGCACCGCGCCCCAGCCCGCTGTGCACGGCGTCCAGCGCCTGGTCGGCGAGGGCGGACGCGGACCGGGTGAGGACGGTGAGTTCGCCGTAGACGGCCAGTGCGTGCGGGTCCTGGGCCCAGCCGGCCGGCCAGGGCGAGCGGCCCGCCCGGCTGTACTCCCGGGCCTCGGCGAGCACGCCCTCGGCCATGCCCACACGGAGCTGGACGGAGAGCAGGCGCGCGACCGGGGACGCCAGGGCGGCCAGCGGCGACAGGACGTCCTCGTCCGCGGACAGGGAACCGAGGATGTCGTCGGCGGCGACCGGTACGGCGTCGAACTCGGCACTCCCGCCGGCCGCGAGCCGCTGGCCGAAGGCGTCGGGGTCGGCGTCGATCCGCACGCCGGGCCGGGCGGGATCGACGACGACGGCGAGCGGCTCGCCGGTGTCGGCCCGCACGGCCCGCACGGCGAGACGGTCGGCGACCAGTACCCCGGTGGCGTAGCTCTGCCGGCCGTCGAGCACCTGGCCGCCACCCTTCCTGGACAGCGTCAGGGGGGCTTCCTGACGGGCGAGGCCGCCGCCCCAGCACCACTGCTCCGCCGCGGACTGCCGCTCGACCCGGTCGGCGAGGTCGGCCTGTGCGAAGAACGGCGCGCACCACGACAGGAAGTAGTGACAGCCGAGCAGTTGACCGATCGCGCCGTCGGCCGCGGCGATCTCGCGGACCACGGCGTAGGCGGTGGGCCAGTCCGCGCCGCCGCCCGCGTGTTCGGCCGGGGCGAGGAGTGTCAGCAGTCCGGCCTCGCGCAGGCGGGAGACCTCGTCGAACGGGGTCTTGCCCGCCTGCTCCCGGACCACCGCGTCCGTGGCCAGGTCGTCCGCGGTCTCGCGGGCCACGCGCAGCCAGTGCGCACGGCCGGGCCCGGTCCGCCCGGACTCCGCGTCGGGTGCGCACGGCGCGGTGGCAACGCCCATGGTCATGGTCTCCTCACGGTCGAAGGCAGGGCGCGGTGTCGGCGCTCGCCTGCCGGTCGGGCACGTACTTGTAGCCCACGCGTCGTACGGTCACGATCCGGTGCCGGTGAGCGGCGCCCAGCTTGCGGCGCAGGCGCGCGATGTGGACGTCCACCGTGCGGCCGTCGCCGATGTGGTCGTAGCCCCAGATGCCGGCCATCAACTGCTCGCGGGTGTGCACCTGGTGGGGCTGCCGGACGAGATGGGACAGCAACCCGAACTCCAGGTAGGTCAGGTCGAGTTCGCGGCCGTCCACCTCCGCGGCACGGCGCGCCGGATCGATGCGGACGACACCGTCTCCGGCCGGTGGCGCGGGAGGCGGCTCCGGGTAGGCGACCGGCCGGATCTCCGGCGGGGTGACGCCCTTGGCGAAGAGCCGGGCGGGATCGGTGCCCTCGGGCACCAGTACGAGGTAGCCGACGAGGCGAGGGGAACCGTTCGCCTCGCCATCGTCCTGCGGGGAGCTGCCGCCCTGCGGGAAGTCGCCGACGAGGCGGAGGCGGCGGGTGTCGGGGAGCTGAACGGCCGAGGGGCCGGAAGGGTGGGGCAGTGCCGTGGTCATGCGGTCGTCCTTCGAACGTTGCGTCAGGAGAAGGAACCGTGTGGCACGCGGGGTGTCGGGCGCGTGCGCTACGCGCGACAGCAGGCGGCGCTGACGACGTGACCAAAGTCGACATGCCGACGACGAACGAGTCGTTGCTGCGTGTGGGACATGCGCACCATCCTGCGCACCTTCCGGGGAGGCCGTCAATGATTCCCCAGTAATTCGATAGGGAATGTAGGAAAGATTACGCCGCGGGGCCGTTCAGCGGGCGGATCCGCGGGCGTAGTACCGCTCCACGTAGTACTGGCCCGCGCTCAGCACGGACGTCACGGCGATGTACCAGAGGGTGGCGACCAGCAGCAGCGGGATGACCTGGTACGTCTGGTTGTAGACCAACTGCACCGAGTACAGCAGGTCGTGCACGGCCAGCACGCTGACGATGCTGGTGCCCTTCAAGGTGCCGATCAGCATGTTTCCGGCGGTCGGGACGATGGAGCGCATCGCCTGCGGGACGACGATCCGGCGCAGGGTGCGCAGCCGGCCGATGCCGAGGGCCTGGGCCGCCTCCGTCTGGCCGGCGTCCACCGAGAGGATGCCGCCGCGTACCGCCTCGGCGGCGTAGGCGGCCTCGTGCAGGGTCAGCCCGATGACGGCGGTGAGGGTGGGGCCGAGCAGGTTGACCGTCTTGACGGTGACGAACTGGGGCCCGAACGGGATGCCGAGGCCGAGCGTCGGGTACAGGGCCCCGATGTTGAACCAGAACAGCAGCTGCACCAGCAGCGGGGTGGACCGGAAGATCCACACATAGCCCCAGCTCAGCGCGCGCAGCACGGGGTTGGCGGACAGCCGCATCACGGCCAGGAAGGTGCCGAGCAGGAAGCCGAGCACCGTGACCACGCCGGTCAGCCAGAGCGTGAGCAGCAGCCCGTCGAGGACGGCGCCGGTGGTGAAGTACTGGCCGACCACGTCCCACTGGAAGGCGCGGTTGCGGACCACGGAGCCGACCACCATGGCGAACACCAGCAGCGCGGCGCCGCCGGTCAGCAGTCGGCCGAGGTGCCGGCGCGGCACGATGCGCGGCAGGTCCTCGGGGGCGCCGGGGCCGGGGGTCTGCGGGCTTTCTACGGGCGGGACGGACGCCGGGAGGCGGGAGGAGTCGGTGATGTCGGACGGCGAAACCATCAGGGGTTCTCCAGGGGGAGGGACGTGCGGGCACGGGTGACCACCCGGCGGCACACACGGTCAGGAAATCCGCGCGGACAGGGCGCGGGGGCAGGGGCGGTCGGCCCGGTTCCGGCGTCATCACGCTCGCCGCGTCCCTCAACGCGGCCGGTACCGGCTGCCGCGCGCGGCCAAGCCGGTCCGGCCCCGATCGTAGGGTCCCGCCGTGCGGATGTGTCAACCACACGGAGGCCGCTCAACTCCGGTCCACCAGGCGGGACATGGTTGACGGAACGCCAGATGTACTGCTCAATTAATCGCATGGATGCCGATCAACGTCTGGTCACCCGTGACCACATCGACTTCGGTCGGGTGTGGTCCGCAGCGTGTTGCGCCTGATGCGGCAGCGGGCCGTCTGACCGGCCCTTCCCTCCCTCGGTCACCCCGTCGCGGGCCGAGTCCTCCTGCGCGTGGCACCGTCGCCCGGACGCGTCGACACCTCTGCCGCCACCCCCGCCCGCCCCGGCGTCATCACATCACGTCACCCCCGTATCCCAGCGCTCCGCGCCGCGCCGGCACACCCGGCCGCCGAGAGGGCTGTCCCGCCGTACCCGCGTGCCGGCCGGAACACGGCACCCCAGCACGTTCGCCAAGGACCTGAGGAAAGGCCATCTTCCATGCCCGTGGAGTTCCTCGGCATCGCCGCCACCAACGACGGCTCCGAGACCACCCCGCGCTCCGGCGCCGCCTTCGACAAGGAGTACACGCTCCGGCTCGCCCGTGCGCACGAGGAGCACGGCTGGGACCGGGTGCTGTTCGCCTACGGTTCCGGATCGCCGGACCCGGCGCCGGCCGCCGCGTACATCGCGAGCCGGCTGGACCGGCTCCAGATCCTGCTCGCCCACCGCCCGAACGTCTCGTACCCGACCTTCGCCGCCAAGACCTTCGCCACCCTCGACCAGATCAGCGAGGGCCGGCTGACCGTGCACTTCATCACCGGCGGCAACGACCACGAGCAGGGCCGGGAGGGCGACACCCTCACCAAGGACGAGCGCTACGCCCGCACCCGCGAGTACATCCGGATCGTCAAGAAGATCTGGACCAGCCACGAGCCCTTCGACCACGAGGGCGAGCACTACCGCTTCCACGACTTCGTCAGCGACGTCTTCCCCGTGCAGCAGCCCCGCCCGAAGGTCTCGTTCGGCGGCTCGTCACCCGCCGCGTACGCCGCCGGGGGCGCCGAGGCGGACATCTACTGCCTGTGGGGCGAGCCGCTGGCGCGGACCGCCGAGCAGATCGAGCAGGTCAAGGCCGCCGCGCGGGCCGCGGGCCGCAGCGACGTGCCGCGCATCCAGGTGGCGTTCCGGCCGATCATCGCCCCGACCGAGGAACTGGCCTGGGAGAAGGCCCACCGCACGGTCGGTGCCATCCGGGAGCGGCACGGGGCGGGCCTGGGGCGGCGGCGCCCCGGCGGAACCCCGGAGAACACCGGCTCGCAGCGGCTGATCGCCATCGCCGAGGAGGGCGAGCGCTACGACCGGGCCCTGTGGACCGCCACCGCCGCCGCCACGGGTGGCGCGGGCAACTCCAACGCCCTGGTCGGCACCCCGGAAACGGTCGCCCAGGCCCTGCTGGACTACTACGACCTCGGCGTCGACATCCTCTCCGCCCGCGGTTACGACCTGCTGGACGACGCCATCGACTTCGGCCGGTACGTCATCCCGATCGTCCGCGAGGAGGTCGCCAAGCGCGACGCCGAGCGGACGGCCCAGGAGACGCGCACCCTCACGGCGGTGGCCGAATGACATCACTGGCTCGCGTCGTCGGAACCCGCCTGCGCACCGCGGCCGCCCTCGCCCTGCTGCCGCTCCTGACGCTGACCGCCTGCGGCAGCGGCTCCGGTGGCACGGGGGTGGTGGGCGCCCAGGCCGCTCCCGCGCCGACCGACGACCCGGTCGCCGCCGTGCACACGGTGGACTCCGTGGCCGCCCTGCTGCCGGCGAGCGTCCGCAAGGCGGGCACGCTGCGGGTCGGCAGCGCGGTCGGCTACCCGCCCGGGGCGTACTACCCGAACGGCCCGGACAAGGCCCCCGCCGGCCAGGACATCGACCTCGCCGACGCGGTCGCCAAGGTGCTCGGCGTCAGGCTGCTGCGCCAGGACGCCTCCTTCGAGACGATCCTGCCCGCGCTCGGCAGCGGCAAGTACGACGTCGGCACCGGCAACTTCGGCGTCACCACCGCACGCCTGAAGAGCGTCGACTTCGTCACCTACATCAACGACGGCCAGGGCTTCGCGGTGAAGAAGGGCAGCACCGCGCTCAGGAAGAAGGTCACCGACCTCACCCAGCTGTGCGGGCTGACCATCGGCACCGGGGCCGGCACCACCTTCGAGGCGACCCTCACCGCGCAGAAGGGCGTGTGCGCGAAGGCGGGCAAGAAGCCGTACGACGTGAAGGTCTACTCGGAGAACGCGGCGACCCTCACCGCACTCCAGCAGGGCCGCATCGACGTGATCATGTCGACCATCAACGGACTGCGCTACCAGGCGGCCCAGCCCGCCGCACAGACCACCTTCCTCGGCGAGTACCACCGACTCGACGTCGGCTTCGCCTTCCGAAAGGGCTCCCCGCTCACCAAGGCCTTCCAGGCCGCCGTCAACGAGCTGATCAAGGACGGCACCTACGCCCGGATCCTCGCCAAGTGGGGCACCTCCGCCTCCGCGATCGACACCTCGCGGATCAACCCGCCCGAGCACGCATGAGAGGTGAGCCGGGCTCGGGCCGTCCCGGCCGGCCCGGCGGCCCTCTACAGTCGGGCGCATGGAACTGCGCCAGCTCAGCTATTTCGTCGCCGTCGCCGAGGAGTTGCACTTCGGGCGGGCCGCCGAGAAGCTGCACATCGTGCAGTCGGCGGTCAGCCAGCAGATACAGCGGCTGGAGCGGGAGCTGGGTGCCGCGCTGTTCGACCGTTCGCCGCGCCGGGTGCGGCTGACGGCCGCGGGGGAGCGGCTGCTGCCCGAGGCGCGGACGGTGCTGGCGGCGGCGGAGAAGGCCCGGGCGGCCGTGGCGGCGCCGGCCGGGCTGCGGCTCGGTACCAGCACCGGGCTCGGCACCCATCTGGACCGGGTGCTCGGCGGGTTCGCCGAGCGGGCGCCGGACGTGGCCGTGGACCTGTTCTCGCTGCCCGTCGCCGAACGGCTGGCCAGGGTCGCCGACGGCCGGCTGGACGCGGCGTTCGTCCGGGCCGCCGAACCCCCGCCCGGAGTGCGGGTGCTGCCGTTGTGGCCGGACCCGCTGGTGGCCGCCCTGCCCGCCGCGCACCCGCTGGCCGCACGGGCCGAGATCGACCTCGCCGACCTGGCCGAGCTGCCCCTCGCCCTGGTCCCGCGCCGCGTCAACCCGGCCCTGGTCGACCTGGTCGTCGGGGCCTGCCATGCGGCCGGGTTCGAGCCCGTACCGGGGCCGGCCAACCGCTCCCTCCAGGACACGCTGGCCACCATAGGGGCCCGGCCCCTGTGGACGGTCGTCTACGCCTCCCACGCGCGCGTGCTGCACACGCCCCGGGTGGCCTACGTCCCCTTCCGCGCCCCCGGACTGGCCCTGTCCACGGGCCTCGCGGTACCGGTGGCCGACCCCACCCCGCACCTGAAGAAACTGCTGCTGGCCTGCGGCGATCACGAAGGCTGATCGCTGCGGTCGCGGAGTGCTTCTTGGTCGGGGACGCGCGCCGCGGTGAACTTGGTGCACCGGAAGGGCAACGTCACTCAAGGGAGTTCGGTCATGCCGATCGTCACCATCCAGCAGGGTCCGCGCGATGTCGAGCTGAAGCGGGACCTGGTCCAGCGGGTCACGGACGCCTTCGTCGACGCGTACAAGATCCCCGCCGAGACCGTGCAGGTGTGGATCCACGAGGTGCCGGCGGAGAGCTGGGGCGCCGCCGGGAAGCTCACCGCCGACAAGTAGCCGGCAGGTGGAGAGGGGGGGGGGGGGGGGGGGGGGGGGGGGGGGGGGGGGGGCCCCCCCCCCCCCCCC
>NZ_JBVIJC010000004.1:297020-308240 GCF_055581605.1 Streptomyces sp. NPDC031418 | reverse complement strand
GTAAGCAAACCCGAGCGTGGAGCGGGGGGGGGGGGGGGGGGGCTTCCCCCCCCCCCCCCCCCCCCCCCCCCCCCCCCCCCCCCCTGGCATCTACCTGAGGGTGTGGCTCAGGTGTCCTTCTTCCGGGTCACGAGTGGACCTGCGCGGTCACGAGGTCCGAGAAGGTGGTCAGCCGGGTGTAGACACCCGGGTAACCCGCCTCCGCGCACCCCTCGCCCCAGGAAGTGATCCCTGCCAGGACGCCCCCGATGAGCAGGGGACCGCCGCTGTCGCCCTGGCAGGTGTCTACGCCGCCGGAGGAGTATCCGGCGCACACCATGTCGGACTGGACGAAGTCCGAACCGTAGGAGGAACGGCAGCTGGAGTCGGCCACGATCGGCACGGTCGCGGTCCGCAGCTGGTTGGAGGAGCTGCCGTTCTCCGAGGTGGTGCCCCAGCCGAGGATCCGGGCCGTGGTGCCGGCCGCGTACACACTCGTCTGGGACGAGGAGACGTACGACACCGGGGTGTACGGCATCGACGTCGACAGGGTCAGGACGGCCACGTCGTTGCCGTTGGTGGCGTCCGTGTAGTCCGGGTTGACCCAGATCTTGCTGACCCTGCTCACCGTGCCGTCGGTGCCGTTCAGATAGGTACGGCCGCCGACCACACGGACACTGCTGGGGGACTCGCCGGCCATGCAGTGCGCGGCGGTCACCACCTTGGTGGCGGACACCAGGGTGCCGCCGCAGAACTGGTTCCCGGAGGCGTCCGTGATCTGCATGACGAACGGATACGCCGCGGTGGTGGTGGTCGTACCGCCGACGATGGGCTGAGGGGCGGCACTCGCCGTGGGGGAGGCGAGCAGCGCGGTCGCCGCGGCGGCGGCCGTCGCCACCAGGGTCGCGGCGGTCTTTCTGGCACGTGTGAGCCCGAACATGAGTCTCCTCAGTGGGGGTTGCACCGGTGGGGGTTCGCGCGGGTGTGGGGGTTGTACACGGGGGTCGCGGGACCGACCCCCGTATGCCCGGGCGAGCGGCACGCCCCTTACGCTAGGACCCGGCACCCTTGGCTCCCAATGAGGGAACCCCCTAGGGGGTTGGGTGAGGGAAAACCCTCGGTCCGGTTCAGTTAACAAGGGCTCCGCTCAGGGCGCGCGCCGACCCGCCGCCAATCGGACGATGTCGACCCGCGATCGGATCCCCAGCTTGCGGTAGACCCGGGTCAGGGTCGCCTCCACCGTCTTCACACTGATGAACAGCCGCGCGGCGATCTCCCGGTTGGTGGCGCCCTCCATGACCAGCGCCGCGACCTGGCGCTCCATCGCGGCCAGCACCGCCAGTGCGTCCAGCGGGCCCGGCGCGGCCGGTACCGGCTCCGGCTCCGGCTCGGGGGCGCTCAGCGCCTCGTCCACCTGGCGCAGCCAGGGCAGCGCCCGGCAGCGGCGGAACATCCGGGTGGCCTCGTCGTACCCGGCAGGACCGGTGCGCCGGCCGCGCAGCCGGGCCAGCGCGAACGCGGCGCGGGCCTCCTCCAGGCCGTAGCCGAGCTTGCCGAGCCGGTCCTGAGCGGAGGTCAGCTGGGCGACGGCGGCCTCCGTGTCGCCCTGTGCGGCGCGCACCAGGGCCTCGGCGCGGTCGAGCACGGCGAGGACACTCTCCCGGCCGAGCCGCAGCGCGTGCTCCCGGCTCGCGTCGATGACGTCCTGCGCCTCCGCGGGTTCACCGATCCGGACCAGCGCCTCCGCCAGATCGCCCTGCCAGCGGCCGCGCGCCGGGTCGGTGATGCCGAGGCCCAGCTCCAGCCGGCGCACCCGGCGCAGCGAGCGCACGGTGCCCGCCGGATCCCCGGCGACCAGCTGGGCGTACCCGAGCGCGCCCAGGGCCCGCGAGAGGTACATCTGGTCGCCGTCCCCCTCGGCGTGCGCCACCGCCTCCCGGGCCAGGACCAGCGCCCGGTCCACATCGCCGCCGGACGCCTCCGCCAGCGAGGTCAGCATCGCCGAGGCGGTCTCCCCGATCCCGGAGTCCCGGGCCAGCCGCAGACTCTCCCGGGCCAGCTCCAGGGCGCGCCCGCAGTGCCCGGCACGCAGCTCGGTCTCGGCGAGCCCGCGCAGGAAGTGCACCTCGCTCTCCACCGAGCCGCGCCGCCGTACCTCGCGCAGCAGCGCGGTGACCGTCGCCCGGGCCTCGGTCAGCTGGTCGCTCATGACCAGCCAGCGGAACCGGGCGCTGCCCGCGCCGTTGTGGTGCCAGGCGACCCGTGGGTCCTGGGGCTCCGTCAGGGCGCGTCTGATGGTGCGGGGCGCGTCCGGGTGGCCCATCAGGGTCTCGGTCTGGGCCTGGAAGGCGAGCGACAGCAGTTCGGTGCGCCGGTCGCCGCCGCGCGCCGCCAGCGCGGCGGCGTGCGCGGCGGCCTGCCGGGCCTCGGTGAAGTCGCCGGCCACGATCAGCGCCCGCCAGGCCAGCTGGTAGTGGACCAGGGCGAGCAGCCGCGGGTCGTCGCCGGCGTCGGCGAGCGCCTGCGGGAAGACCGCGTCGACCTCGGCCATGGTGTGCCCGGCGCTGTCGATGACGATCATCCAGGCGCGCACCCGGTCGGCGGGCACCGCCGTCCGGCTCAACACCTCCCGGGCGATGTCCCGGGCCAGGTCCAGCTCGCCGGCGGTGATCGCGTCCTCGGCGGCCTGGAGCCGGCGCTCGGCCTGGCCGGGCGCGGCGTCGGCGGGGGTGTGCCGGGCGGCGAGCAGCCCCAGCTGGGCGGCGACCGACGGGGCCCCGCGGTCCCGGGCGAGGGCGGCGGCCTCGGCGAGCCGGGCGGCGGCCTCGGGGTCGGCGCCGGTGGCCGCCAGCGCCAGGTGCCGGGCGCGTTCGATCGGGTCGGAGGCGGCGGTGGACAGCGCCGTGTGCACGGCCCGGCGCTCATGGGCCGGGGCCTCCGCGTACAGCGCGGCGGAGATCAGGGGGTGCGCGAACCGTACGGCGGGGGCGTCGGGCTCGGTGGCCAGCAGCCCGAGTTCGGCGGCCTGGGCGCACTCCGCCTCGGCGTTCTCCCGGCCGGCCGCGTGCAGCAGGGCCATGGTGGGGCGGGCGCCGGCGCTGGCCACCAGCAGGGTGCGGCGGGCCTCGACGGAGAGCATGTCCAGCCGGCTGAGCACCAGGGCGCGCAGGCTGGTGGGCACGGGCAGCGGCTCGCCCGGCCGGGGCGGGGTGGGCCGTTCGGCGAGGGCGCGGCCGAGTTCCAGCGCGAACAGCGGGTTGCCGCCGCTGGTGCGGTGGATCTCGCGGACCGTGGAGCGGGGCAGCCCGCCGTGGCCGCGGTGGTCCAGCAGCCGGGCCACCTGGGCGTGGGACAGTGGGCCCAGCCGGACCCCGAGGGTGTCCGGCGGGCAGGCGCGCAGATGACGGTCGTACTCCTGGTTCTCCTGGCCCTCGGTGCGTACCGCGCACAGCAGTTGCACCGGGGTGCCGCCGAGTCGCCGGGCGGCGAAGCCGAGCAGTTCGGCGCTGGCCGGGTCCAGCCACTGGAGGTCGTCGGCGACGACCAGCACCGGGCCCGCGGTGGCGAGCGCCCGCAGCGCGGAGAGGACCGCGAGGCGCAGCGCGAGGCCGTCGCGCTGGAGGCTGGACTCACCGCGGCCGGTGAGCGCCGACTCCAGGGCGGTGCGCTGGGCGGCGGGCAGCCGCGGCGACACCTCGTCGAGGACCAGGCCGAGCAGGTCGGCCAGGGCCAGGAAGGGAAGGTGGGATTCGGACTCCGTGGCCGAGCAGCGCAAGACGGTGTGCGCGGTCGCGGCGTATTCCTCGGTCAAGGCCCGCAGAATGGTCGATTTCCCTATTCCGGCCGGGCCGTGGAGCAGCACACTGCCGCCGGAGGCGAGCTGCGCACGGGCGCCCGCGAACAGCTCTTCGCGGCCGATGACCAGGTCGGAGCGGCACCTGGCAGGCTCCTGGAAGTCCCGTCGCACTTCACCGCTCCCCTCGTGTGTCGTGTTCGGGCCAAATTCTAGGCAACGATCCCTGAAATTCGGACGGAAGCCGTGGTGAGGGAAATAACAACCGGTCAGGCATAGGGAAATTCAAAGCGTCTCTGCATGAATGAAAGCGTTTCCCCAGGAGTCGGCGGCTAGGGCAGCAGTCCCGCCCGCCGGGCCGCGGTCACCGCCTCCCCCCGGGTGTGCGCGCCCAGCTTCCGCATCGCCGAGCGCAGATATCCCTTGACCGTCTCCGTACCCAGACCGAGCCGCTCGGCCACCGCCGCGTTGGTCGCCCCGGCCGCCACCCAGGTCAGCACGTCCAGCTCGCGGGGCGCAAGGCTCGGCGCACCGGCCGGCCGCGGCGCCGCCAGCAGCCCGCAGGCGGCCAGCAGTTCCGCCCGCAGCTCCGGGTCGGCTATCCGGGGCGCCAGCGCCCGCAGCGCCGCGTGCGCCTCCCGCACCTGCTCCAGGGCGGCGGCGTGCGCCGGACCGCCGGCCCCCGGCCGGGCCGCCGTCAGCAGCGCCTCCGCCTCGTCCCGCACCACCAGCGCCTGCTCCACGTCCCGCGCCGCCGCCACCGCCGCGTCCAGCGCCCGGTCGCCGAGCGGCCGGGCCGAGCGCAGCGCGCCGTACAGCACCCCGCGCACCCGGCGCCGCACCACGACCGGCACCGCGACCACCGAGCGGATGCCCTCGGCCGCCACCTTGGCGTCGTACTCATGGCTGATCTGCCGGGAGCTGGGGTAGTCGGTCACCGCGCACGGCCGGGCCAGCGCCACCGCCTTGCCGCCCAGCCCGCTGCCGGAGATCACCGCGAGCGAGCGCAGCGCGGCCGTGGTGGTGCCACTCAGCTCGCTGATCCGGATCTGCGGCCGGCCCGGCTCCACCAGCCCGCCGAAGGCGACCGGAAGCCCCGTGGCCCGCCGCAGCCGGGCCAGCGCACCGCCTATCTCCACTGCCCCCGCCGCGTCTGCCGTCACCTGTGTCGCTCCTTCGGCTTCCCACACCCCCGTTCGGGGGTAGTGAGACCTGCATCACGGATTAGACGATGCCAGAGAGCCGCCCGGCAATGGTCCGGAAGAGCAAGGAGAATCACGCATGAGCACGGCGACCGAGTCGTTCCGCACCGCCAGGGACTTCCTCCTGACGCACAGAGAGGACTACGCCACCGCCTACCAGGGCTTCACCTGGCCCCGGCTCGGGCACTTCAACTGGGCGCTGGACTGGTTCGACGCGATCGCCGCCGGGAACGACCGGACCGCGCTGCACCTCGTCGAGGAGGACGGCACCGAGACCCGGCTCTCCTTCGCCGAGCTGTCCGAGCGCTCCAACCGGGTCGCCCGGTGGCTGCGCGAGCAGGGCGTCGCCGCCGAGGACCGCATCCTGGTCATGCTCGGCAACCAGGCCGAGCTGTGGGAGACCGCGCTGGCCGCGATGAAGCTGCGCGCCGTGGTCATCCCGGCCACGCCGCTGCTCGGCCCCGCCGACCTGCGCGACCGGGTGGACCGGGGCCGGGTGAAGCATGTGATCGTACGGACGGAGGACACCGCCAAGTTCGCCGAGGTGCCCGGCGGTTACACCCGGATCGCGGTCGGCGGCTCCCCCGAGTACGGCTGGCAGCCGTACGAGGACGCCTACACCGCCCCGGCCGACTTCCTCCCCGACGGCCCCACCCTGGCCGACGACCCGCTGATGCTCTACTTCACCTCCGGTACGACCGCCCGCCCCAAGCTGGTCGAGCACACCCACACCTCGTACCCGGTCGGGCACCTGTCCACCATGTACTGGATCGGCCTGAAGCCGGGTGACGTACACCTGAACATCTCCTCGCCCGGCTGGGCCAAGCACGCCTGGTCCAACCTGTTCGCGCCGTGGAACGCGGAGGCGACCGTCTTCGTCTTCAACTACACACGGTTCGACGCGACCCGCCTGATGGCCGAGATGGACCGGGCCGGTGTCACCACCTTCTGCGCCCCGCCGACCGTCTGGCGCATGCTCATCCAGGCCGACCTCGGCCAGCTGCGCACCCCGCCCCGCGAGGCGGTGGCGGCCGGCGAACCGCTCAACCCCGAGGTGATCGAACAGGTCCGGCGCGGCTGGGGGGTGACGATCCGGGACGGCTTCGGGCAGACCGAGACCGCCGTGCAGGTCTCCAACAGCCCCGGCCAGGTGCTGAAGACCGGCTCCATGGGCCGCCCGAGCCCCGGCTTCCGCGTCGAACTCCTCGACCCGGTCTCCGGCGCCCCCGGCGCCACCGAGGGCGAACTGGCCCTCGACCTCTCCGAGCGCCCGGTCGGCCTGATGGCCGGCTACCACGGCGACCCGGACCGTACGACGGAGGCGATGGCGGGCGGCTACTACCGCACCGGCGACATCGCCTCCCGCGACGAGGACGGCTATCTGACCTACGTCGGCCGCGCGGACGACGTCTTCAAGGCCTCCGACTACAAGATCAGCCCCTTCGAGCTGGAGAGCGCCCTGCTGGAGCACCCGGCGGTGGCGGAGGCGGCCGTCGTGCCCGCGCCGGACGAGCTGCGCCTCGCCGTGCCGAAGGCGTACGTCGTGCTCGCCGAGGGCTGGCAGCCCGGCGCCGACACCGCCAAGGTCCTCTTCGAGCACTCCCGCGAGGTGCTCGCGCCCTACAAGCGCATCCGGCGGCTGGAGTTCGGCGCGCTGCCCAAGACCGTCTCCGGCAAGATCCGCCGGATCGAGCTGCGCGAGGCCACGGCCGCGGGCTCGGCGCACGAGTACCGCGAGGAGGACTTCCGGTGACCACTCCGCTGTCGTACACGCATGGCACCGGCAGCACCGCCCTGCTGGGAGACACCATCGGGGCCAACCTCGACCGGGCGGTGGAGAGATGGCCGGACCGCGAGGCGCTGGTCGAGGTGGCCACGGGACGGCGCTGGACCTACGCGCGGTTCGGCGCCGACGTGGACGAGCTGGCGCGGGCGCTGCTCGCCTCCGGGATCGCCAAGGGCGACCGGGTGGGCATCTGGGCGGTCAACTGCGCCGAGTGGGTCCTGGTCCAGTACGCCACCGCCCGCATCGGCGCGATCATGGTGAACATCAACCCGGCCTACCGCACCCACGAGGTCGAGTACGTCCTGAACCAGGCGGGGATCTCCCTGCTGTTCGCCTCGCTCAGCCACAAGACCAGCGACTACCGGGCGATGGTCGACGAGGTCCGGGGCCGCTGCCCGCAGCTGCGCGAGGTCGTCTACATCGGTGACCCGAGCTGGCCGGCGCTGCTCGCGCGGGCCACGCCGGAGGCCCGCTACCCGGAGCTGTCCTGCGACGACCCCATCAACATCCAGTACACCTCGGGCACCACCGGCTTCCCCAAGGGCGCCACCCTCTCCCACCACAACATCCTCAACAACGGCTATTTCGTGGGGGAGTTGATCGCCTACACCGAGCAGGACCGGGTCTGTCTCCCGGTCCCCTTCTACCACTGCTTCGGCATGGTGATGGGAAACCTCGCGGCCACCTCGCACGGCGCCTGCATCGTCGTCCCGGCCCCGTCCTTCGACCCGAAGGCCACCCTGGAGGCGGTGCAGCGGGAGCGCTGTACGTCCCTGTACGGCGTCCCCACCATGTTCATCGCCGAACTGAACCTCCCCGACTTCGCCTCGTACGACCTCTCCTCGCTGCGCACCGGGATCATGGCGGGCTCGCCCTGCCCGGTGGAGGTGATGAAGCGGGTGGTCGCCGAGATGCACATGGAGCAGGTCTCCATCTGCTACGGCATGACCGAGACCTCGCCGGTGTCGTTGCAGACCCGGATCGAGGACGACCTGGAACACCGCACCGCCACCGTCGGCCGGGTGCTGCCGCACCTGGAGGTCAAGATCGTCGACCCGGCGACCGGGGTGACCCAGCCCCGTGGCACCGCGGGGGAGCTGTGCACCCGCGGCTACAGCGTGATGCTCGGCTACTGGGACGAGCCCGGGAAGACCGCCGAGGCGATCGACGCGGGCCGCTGGATGCACACCGGGGACCTCGCGACGATGCGCGAGAACGGCTATGTGGAGATCGTCGGCCGGATCAAGGACATGATCATCCGGGGCGGCGAGAACATCTACCCGCGCGAGATCGAGGAGTTCCTCTACGCCCATCCGAAGATCAGGGACGTCCAGGTCGTCGGCGTACCGGACGAGAAGTACGGCGAGGAGGTGCTCGCCTGTGTCATCCCGCAGGACGCGGCCGACCCGCTCACCCTGGAGGAGCTGCACGCCTTCTGCCGGGGCCGGCTCGCCCACTACAAGATCCCCAGCCGGCTGCGGATCCTCGACTCCTTCCCGATGACGGTGTCCGGGAAGGTGCGCAAGGTGGAGCTGCGCGAGACCTACCGGGACTGAGCCCGGCGCGACGGGACGAGGGACGGGTGCCGCTCAGCGGTGTCCGTCCCTCGTGCGCGTCTGCGGCTCCGGCGCGCCCTCGGTGTGCAGCGCCTCGGCCGGGTCGTTCACCGGCTGCGGCACACCCGCGAGGTCCAGGACGAACAGCGGTATCCCGAGGCCGCCCGCGCGGGCCCGCGCGGCGTCGGTGTAGCCGGCCAGGGAGAAGTACACACAGCCCGCGGACTCGGTCATCGCGGTCAGCCACAGGCACTCCACGTCCCGGGGCGCGGCGGGCCGTACGGTCGGGTCCACCTGGGCGAGCAGTCCGCGGGCGGCGAGCCCGATGCCGTGCGGCGGCCGCTGGTCGGCGCGGCGGATGTCCCGGTAGCCGAGCCAGCGCAGATAGAGCGCGGCGGTGGTGACCGCGTCCCGGGCGGTCCGCACGGGCCGGGGCTGGAAGGGGGGCCGGGGCGCGGGGCGCTCCGGTTCCGGGGGCGGGGCGGGGGGCGCGGCCGCACCGGCGACCGGGATGCGCAGCACCGTGCCGCACGGGCAGCCCAGCTCCGGGTGCGGCCACTGGCCCGGGTGCCCGCAGGCCGCGCACGGCACGGTGAGCCACTCGTCGTCCCACGCGCGGTGCTCGGCCACGGCCGGCTGCCCCGCGGGGTCCAGGCGGGGGGCGGTGGGGGCGCCGCAGACACACGGATAGGACGGCGCGGCGTAGAGGTGCTCGCGCCGGCAGACCGGGCAGCGCACCGGTACGCACTCGGGCATGGCCCACCCACTCCCACGGCGGCACAGGGACGCTCCCATCGTCCTCCTGCCGCACCCCTGTTGTCCGCCACTTCCCTTGTCCTGCGGGCCCCCCGGCGGTGGAACGCCCTTGACGGCGTCCGCCCACGCCTCCTACATTGCTTCCAGATAGTAGAAATTACTTTCCGCATCATGAAAGAGATGCGGAAGTGGTCGACTCTGGAGACTGTGCTCACCGCGGGGCGCGACGGGAGTACGCATCCGACAGCCGAAGCAGGAGTACTCGATGGCCCGTATGACCGCTGCCCGCGCGGCAGTTGAGATCCTCAAGCGCGAGGGCGTCACCGACGCCTTCGGTGTGCCGGGCGCGGCGATCAACCCGTTCTACAAGGCCCTCAAGGAGGGCGGCGGCATCAACCACACCCTCGCCCGCCATGTCGAGGGTGCCTCGCACATGGCCGAGGGCTACACCCGCACCACGCCGGGCAACATCGGCGTCTGCATCGGTACCTCCGGCCCGGCCGGCACCGACATGATCACCGGCCTGTACTCGGCCATCGGTGACTCCATCCCGATCCTGTGCATCACGGGCCAGGCGCCCACCAGCGTGATCCACAAGGAGGACTTCCAGGCCGTCGACATCGCGTCGATCGCCAAGCCGGTCACGAAGATGGCGGTCACGGTCCTGGAGGCCGCCCAGGTCCCGGGCGTCTTCCAGCAGGCCTTCCACCTGATGCGCTCCGGCCGTCCCGGCCCGGTCCTCATCGACCTGCCGATCGACGTCCAGCTCACCGAGATCGAGTTCGACCCGGAGACGTACGCGCCGCTGCCGGTCTACAAGCCGGCCGCGACCCGCGCCCAGATCGAGAAGGCGATCACCTTTCTTCTGGAGTCGGAGCGCCCGGTCATCGTGGCCGGCGGTGGCGTCATCGGCGCCGACGCGGCCGACCTCCTGGTCGAGTTCGCCGAGCTGACCCAGACCCCGGTCATCCCGACCCTGATGGGCTGGGGCGCGCTGCCCGACGACCACGAGCTGAACGCCGGCATGGTCGGTGTCCAGACCTCGCACCGCTACGGCAACGCCACCTTCCTGGAGTCGGACTGCGTCCTCGGCATCGGCAACCGCTGGGCCAACCGGCACACCGGCTACAAGCTCGACGTGTACCGCGGCGAGCGGAAGTTCGTGCACGTCGACATCGAGCCCACCCAGATCGGCAAGATCTTCCCGCCGGACTACGGGGTCGTCTCCGACGCCAAGGCCGCGCTGGAGCTGTTCATCGAGGTCGCGAAGGAACTGAAGGCCGCGGGCAAACTCCCCGACCGCTCCGCGTGGGTGGCCTCCACCCAGGAGCGCAAGGCGACGCTGCTGCGCCGTACCCACTTCGACAACGTGCCGATGAAGCCGCAGCGCGTGTACGAGGAGATGAACAAGGCCTTCGGCCCGGACACCCGGTACGTCACCACCATCGGCCTCTCCCAGATCGCCGGCGCGCAGATGCTGCACGTGTACAAGCCGCGCCACTGGATCAACTGCGGCCAGGCCGGCCCGCTGGGCTGGACCATCCCGGCCGCGATCGGCGTCGCCAAGGCCGACCCGGAGGCCCCGGTGGTCGCCCTCTCCGGCGACTACGACTTCCAGTTCATGATCGAGGAGCTGGCGGTCGCCGCCCAGCACAAGATCCCGTACGTCCATGTGCTGGTGAACAACGCCTACCTGGGCCTGATCCGCCAGGCGCAGATCGGCCTGGACATCAACTTCCAGGTCAACCTGGAGTTTGAGAACATCAACACGCCCGAGATCGGCGTCTACGGCGTGGACCACGTCAAGGTCGCCGAGGGCCTGGGCTGCAAGGCGATCCGGGTCACCGAGCCGGAGCAGCTGGGCGCGGCCTTCGAGCAGGCGAAGAAGCTGGCCGCCGAGTACCGGGTGCCGGTCGTCGTCGAGGCGATCCTGGAGCGCATCACCAACATCTCCATGAGCAGGACCATGGACATCAGTGACATCTCCGAGTTCGAGGACCTGGCCACCGAGCCCGGTCACGCGCCGACGTCGATCAAGCCGCTGAAGGTCTGACGCCACGCGGTACCACCGAGGAGGGGGGGGGGGGGGGGGGGGGGGGGGGGGGGGGTGGGTGGGGGGGGTGGGGGGGGGGGGGGGGTACAGATCTT
>NZ_JBVIJC010000004.1:289775-297010 GCF_055581605.1 Streptomyces sp. NPDC031418 | reverse complement strand
GCTCTAGCCCTGACGTCCGCGCCCTCCGGGAGCGTAGAGCGGTCGTGGGGTTTTCCCCCCCCCCGGTGCCCCGGGGGGGGGGGCCCCCCCCCCCCCCCCCCCCCCGCCCCTCCTTCGTGTGCCGCCAAGGTGTAGGCGTTCCCTACACCTCGTGCTCCGACAGCCCCGGCCAGTCGTCGGGCCCGCCGCCCTGCCACTCGATGAGATCACTCTCCTCGACCTCGATCCGGTCCAGATCGGCCAGCCGCAGGATCTCCACGACATCGTCGAGATGCGAGGCGATCCCCAGCACCACATCCCCCTCGGTGACCCGCCGCGACCCGTCGAGGGCGGGCGAGTGGACCACGATGTGCGGATACCGCATCGGATTACCCATACCTTCAGCCTGCGGCGCCCCCCACCGATACGCATTCCGAGGAACGGCCCCGAGGCGGCGGACCCCGGCCGGCCCACCCGCCCGCGGGGCCGCAGGGAACTGCGCGGAAACGCCGAACGCTCCCTCGCCTGCGGGATCGCAGCGGCGTAGGGAGCGTTCGGGGTGGGTGCCGTCCGGCGGCGCGAGGCTGGGCGCGACAGGTCGTTCGCGCCGCCGGACGGGGTCTTGGGGCCCGGAAGGGGCCTGGGTGGGACCGCGATGGCTGCGACGGAGCCGGGGATTCCCTTCCCTCTGGTCGAGAAGGGCACCCGGTTCCTTCACCACCGCACTGGCTCGCACGCCATCGCGGTCCTCGCCCTGCCCGCGCTCCGCGCCGTACGGCCACCCCTCATCCGGGCCGTCCGGCGCGCCGCGCGGGCCGCGTGCGGAGATCATGACCTCCCGTCAGATCCCGCACGCTGCCTGTGGGGCGCTGGTCTCAGTCCTCGCGCAGGGCGCGGACCGCCTCCTCCACGCGCTTGCCGTACTCGGGGTCGGCGGCGTGGAAGTGGGCCAGGTTCTTCTCGATCACGTCGTCGCGGGAGACCTGCGACAGGCCGCCGGCGATGTTGGCGATCAGACGGGACTTCTCCTCCGCGGACATCAGGCGGTACAGCTCACCCGCCTGGTAGAAGTCGTCGTCCTTGGTGTGCAGGGGCGCGGAGTGGGTGCCCGTGTGGCCCGAGACCGCCAGCGGGGCGGACAGCGGGCGGCCGGTCTCCACCGGGCCGTCGTACGAGTTCGGCTCGTAGTTCTTGGCGTGGCGCCCCTGCGGGTTCAGCGCCATGAAGCCGTCGCGGCCGTAGTTTTCGGCGCCGCCCGGCACCGCCTTCGGGGAGTTGACCGGCAGCAGGGTGTGGTTGACACCGAGGCGGTAGCGGTGGGCGTCCGCGTAGGCGAACAGCCGGCCCTGGAGCATCTTGTCGGGCGAGGGGCCGATGCCCGGCACGAAGTTGTTCGGGGAGAACGCGGCCTGCTCGACCTCGGCGAAGACGTTGTCCGGGTTGCGGTCGAGGACGAGGCGGCCCACGCGCTGGAGCGGGTAGTCCTTGTGCGGCCACACCTTGGTCAGGTCGAACGGGTTGAAGCGGTAGTCCGCCGCCTCGTCCGCCGGCATGATCTGGACGTACAGGGTCCAGGACGGGTGCACCCCGCGCTCGATGGCCTGGAGCAGGTCCGTCTGGTGCGAGTTGGGGTCCGTGCCCGCCAGCTCGGCGGCCTGCTCGCTGCTCAGGCTGCGGATGCCCTGGTTGGTCTTGAAGTGGTACTTGACGAAGAAGGCCTCGCCCTGCGCGTTCGTCCACTGGTAGGTGTGCGAGCCGTAGCCGTTCATGTGCCGGTACGACGCCGGGATGCCGCGGTCGCCCATCAGCCAGGTGATCTGGTGCGTGGCCTCGGGGGCGTGCGCCCAGAAGTCCCAGACGTTGTCCGGCTCCTGGCGGCCGGTGAACGGGTCGCGCTTCTGCGAGTGGATGAAGTCGGGGAACTTGATCGGGTCCTTGATGAAGAACACCGGGGTGTTGTTGCCGACGAGGTCGTAGTTGCCCTCCTCGGTGTAGAACTTCACCGCGAAGCCGCGCGGGTCACGGACGGCGTCGGCACCGCCGAGCGAGTCGGCGACCGTCGAGAAGCGCACGAACACCTCGGTGCGCTTGCCGATCTCGCTCAGGAAGTCGGCGTGGGTGAACCCGGTGACGTCGTCGGTCACCTCGAAGTGGCCGTACGCGCCGGAGCCACGGGCGTGCACCACGCGCTCCGGGATGCGCTCGCGGTTGAAGCGCGCGAGCTTCTCCAGGAGCTGCTGGTCCTGGATCAGGAGCGGGCCGCCTACGCCGGCGGAGGCGGAGTTCTGGTTGTCGGCGACCGGTGCGCCGGACTCTGTCGTGAGCACGCGCTTCGACATCGGGGACCTTCCGTGCGGGTGGCAGCGGAAACATTCTTCCGCTTTGTGGAGCCTAGAAGTGGGGCGATCTGAGCGTCAACAGTTTGTTGAATGTGATTCCGGGCCGCGGCGCCGCCTGGGCGCGACAGGACAGGTGTCAGCGGCGCCGCGGCCCGGAAGTCTGGTGGGGCGGATCAGACCTGCGCGCCGGACAGGCGCTCCACGGCCCGCAGCAGGGCCGAGTGGTCCAGCCCGCCGTCGCCCTGGGCGCGCAGCGAGGCGACCAGCTGGGCGACCACGGAGCCGACCGGCAGGGCCGCGCCGACGGTGCGGGCGGCGTCGGTGACGATGCCCATGTCCTTGTGGTGCAGGTCGATCCGGAAGCCCGGCTTGAAGTCGCGGTTGAGGAAGTTGTCCTTCTTCCGCGTCAGCACGGTCGAGCCGGCCAGACCGCCGTTGAGGACGTCGAGGGCGGCCTTCAGGTCCACGCCCGACTTCTCCAGGAAGACCACGGCCTCGGCGCACGCCTGGATGTTCACGGCGACGATCAGCTGGTTGGCGGCCTTCACGGTCTGGCCGGAGCCGTGCGGGCCGCACAGCACGATGGTCTTGCCGAGGGCCTCGAAGATCGGCTTGGCCTCCTCGAAGTCGGCCTGCTCGCCACCGACCATGATCGACAGCACGGCCTCGACGGCGCCGGCCTCACCGCCGGAGACGGGCGCGTCCAGGACGCGGATGCCCTTGTCCTTGGCGGCCTTCGCCAGGTCGATGGAGGTCTGCGGGGTGATCGAGGACATGTCGATCAGCAGGGCGCCCTGCTTCGCGTTCTCCAGGATGCCCTCGGGGCCGTAGGAGATGGCCTCGACCTGCGGGGACGCGGGCACCATGGTGATCACCACGTCGGCGTCGCGCACGGCCTCGGCGATGGAGGAGGCGGCGGTGCCGCCGGCCGCGGCCAGGCGCTCCAGCTTGTCCTGCTCCAGGGTGAAGCCGGTGACCTGGTAACCCGCCTTGATCAGGTTCTCGGACATGGGGGAGCCCATGATGCCGAGGCCGATCCAGGCGATCGCCGGGCGGGTCGGGCGGGAAGAATTCGTGAGGTTGTTGCTCATGATGGGGGTGCCTCTCTCAACTGCCTTGCGAAGTAAGGGGGTTCAGCGCGCTGCGCGCGCCTCGCGCGGGAGCCACTCGAAGGCCTCGGCGCTCGGGCGGTCGCCCGGCTTGTACTCCAGGCCCACCCAGCCGTCGTAACCGGCCTTGCTCAGCTGGTCGAGCAGCTCCTCCAGCGGAAGCGAACCCGTCCCGGGGGCGCCACGGCCGGGGTTGTCGGCGATCTGGACGTGCCCGGTCTTCGCCGCGTACCGCTCGATGACCGAGGGGAGGTCCTCGCCGTTCATGGACAGGTGGTACAGGTCCATCAGGAACTTCGCGTTCCCGAGGCCGGTCGCCGCGTTGACCTTGTCCACGACCTCGATCGCGGCCGGCGCCGACACCAGCGGGCAGAGCGGCGACTCGGGCTGGTTCAGCGCCTCGATCAGCACGATCGCGCCGATCCGGTCGGCGGCCCGGGCCGCGAGGACGAGGTTCTCCAGGGCGAGCGCGTCCTGCTCGGCCGGGTCGACACCCTCCACGCGGTTGCCGTAGAGGGCGTTGAGGGCCGTGCAGCCGAGGGACCGGGCGAAGTCCGCCGCCACGTCGATGTTGGCGCGGAACTTCTCCGACTCCTCGCCCGGGATCGACAGGGCGCCGCGGTCGGGGCCCGGCAGCTGTCCGGCGTAGAAGTTGAGCCCCGTGAGCCGGACGCCCGCGTCCTCGATCGCCTTCTTCAGGGCGTCGAGCTCGGACTGCTCGGGGGTGGGGGAGTCGACCCAGGGCCACCACAGCTCGACCGCGGTGAAGCCCGCCGCGGCGGCGGCCGCGGGACGCTCCAGGAGCGGGAGTTCCGTGAAGAGGATCGACAGGTTGACGTTGAAGCGCTGGTCTGCGAATCCCATCGGGGGCCGCGCTCCCTTCCGTGGTCGTGTTTCCGTATTACGGAAGTTCGTTTCTGCTTAATGGAAGATTGCCGTCGGGTGTCGGGGCTTGTCAAGGGGCGCCCAGCACCGGTCCTCGCCGGGCGGTCCGAAAACCCCTGCCGCGCGTTAGGTTGTGCGCGTGCGATTGAGAGTGGAGTTCACGACCGAACCCTTCGACCTGGACGAGGCCCCCGCGCACGCCCTGGCGGCGCGCGAGGTCATCGAGACGGCCGGGCTGGACGCCGTCGACGTCGGCCCGTTCGGCAACACGGCCGAGGGCGGCGCCGACCGTGTCCTGACGGCCGTGGACGCGTTGTTGCGCAAGAGCCTGGAGGCCGGCGCCACCCGGATCTCGCTCCAGGTCAACGTGGTGGGCGGCGACGCCGGGGAGGGCGATAGATGAGCGCGGACGAGCCCTTCATCGCGGCCGTGAAACCGCTGGTCGACGCGATGGGCGGAGAGATGCTCCCGCCCGACGAGGCCGGCCCCGAGGATGTCGTCCTCGGCTGGGAGGGCGTCGACGTCGTCGCCGTACGCCTGCCCCAGCTCGCCGACTCCCTCGACCACATCCTCGCCGCCATGGAGCGCAGGCGGGGCCGGCCGCTGGCCGACCTGGACCGCAGGGCCAAGCAGGAGATCGTCCGTACGCTGGAGGCCCGGGGCGCCTTCGCGGTACGGCACGGCGTCGAGACCGTGGCGAGCGCGCTCGGGGTGAGCCGCTTCACGGTCTACAACTACCTCAACCGGGAGAAGGGCGCGTAGCCGCTTCACCGGGGGCGGCCCCGCGCTTCCCCGGGTCCCTCGGGGGCGTTCTCGCCCCCGGTGACGCACGGGCCCGGTTGTTACGCGGAATTTTCAACAAAGTGTTGACGTGGCGTTTCCGGGGGCGTTAGCTATCGGCAGCCCGCTGAAGCACGACGGCCGTTTCCGGCCACGGAGGCTCCCGTGACGACGACTTCCACGCCCCCGGGCCTGGCCCGGTTCAACGACCTGGAGGAGCCGGCGGCGCACGCCGCCCTCCACGAGGCGTGCGCCTCCACCGCGTGGGTCCGGCGACTGCTCGCCGGCCGCCCCTACGCCACCACCGACGCCCTCTACGCCGCCAGCGACGCCGCCATGGCCGAGCTGACCGCGGCCGACCTGGCGGAGGCGATGGCGGGGCACCCGCCCATCGGCCGCCCCAAGCCCGGCGACCCGACCTCCGCCCGCGAACAGAGCGGCATGGCCGGCGCCGGCGAGGAGCTGAAGGCCCAGATGCTCGAGCTGAACCTGGCCTACCAGGAGAAGTTCGGCCATGTCTTCCTCATCTGCGCCACCGGCCGGACCGGCGAGCAGATGCGGGACGCGGTGAAGGAGCGGATCGGCAACGCGCCGGAGCAGGAGCGGGAGATCGTCCGCACCGAGCTGGGCAAGATCAACCGCATCCGCCTGGCCCGACTCGTCGAAGAGGACGCCTGACACCATGAGCACCAGCACCACCGCCTCCGTGTCCACCCACATCCTGGACACCTCCGTGGGCCGCCCCGCCGAGGGCGTCGCCGTCCGGCTCTCCGCCCGCTCGGGCCCCGAGGCGGACTGGCAGGCGCTCGGCGGCTCCGCGACCGACGCCGACGGCCGGTGCAAGGACCTGCCGGCGCTGCCGGAAGGGACCACACACGTACGGCTCGACTTCGCCGTCGAGTCGTATTTCGAAGAGAAATCTGCGAAGAAGCAAGCCGATGCGCAGCAGGACGCCCCCGCGACTCGGGACAGCGGACCGGCTGTGTTCTTCCCGGAGGTGGCGATCACGTTCGCCGTGGTACCGGGCGAGCACTACCACGTACCGCTGCTGCTCAACCCGTTCGGCTACTCCGTTTACCGAGGGAGCTAGCTAAATGCCCACCATTCTGGGACAGAACCAGTACGGCAAGGCCGAGAACCGAGTCGTAAAGATCACGCGGGACGGCGCCACCCACCACATCAAGGACCTCAACGTCTCGGTCGCCCTGAGCGGCGACATGGACGACGTCCACTACTCCGGCTCCAACGCCCACGTCCTGCCCACCGACACCACCAAGAACACGGTGTTCGCCAAGGCCAAGGAACACGGCATCGAGTCCGCCGAGCAGTTCGGCATCCACCTGGCCCGCCACTTCGTCACCTCGCAGGAGGTGATCCACCGGGCGCGCATCCGCATCGAGGAGTACGCCTGGGAGCGGATCGAGACCTCGGACGCCAACTCCCGGTTCATCGGCGCGGACGAGGTCAAGCACTCCTTCGTGCGCAAGGGCCAGGAGACCCGCGTCACCCAGATCACCTACGACGGTGAGCAGTTCGAGGTCATCTCCGGTCTGAAGGACCTGACGGTGATGAACTCGACCAACTCCGAGTTCTGGGGCTACATCAAGGACAAGTACACGACGCTCCAGGAGGCCTACGACCGCATCCTGGCCACGTCGGTCTCGGCCCGGTGGCGGTTCAACTGGACCGACGACGAGCAGAAGATGCCCAACTGGGAGAAGTCCTACGAGCAGGTCAAGAAGCACATGCTGCACGCCTTCGCCGAGACCTACTCCCTCTCCCTCCAGCAGACGCTGTACCAGATGGGCTCGCGCATCATCAACAACCGCGGCGAGATCGACGAGGTCCGCTTCTCGCTGCCGAACAAGCACCACTTCCTCGTCGACCTCGAGCCCTTCGGTCTCAAGAACGACAACGAGGTCTACTTCGCCGCCGACCGCCCCTACGGCCTCATCGAGGCCACGGTCCTGCGGGACGGCGTCGAGCCCCGTATCCCGGTCGACATGACCAACCTCTGACGCGGGACGCGGGGGCCCCGCCCCCCCCCCCCCCCCCCGGGGAGGCCACCCCCCAAAGAAAAAAAAAAAAACAAACCCCCCCCCAGGGGTGGACCAAACCCCCCCCCCCCCCCCCCCTTCCCCCC